>CAIZGG010000393.1 GCA_903932425.1 uncultured beta proteobacterium
AGGATTTGCGGGTAAGAGCTCTTTAGGTGTTTGAATTCTAAGGCAGAAACCGCATTACAGTCCGTTTTGGTTGCGGGGCACGGTTTGTTGCTCCCGTGGGCGCACGTCCTTCTGGCTGACTCAATGTTGAATCCCTGAGCGAGTTAGGGATTTTTCAATATCCCTCTTTTGATGCAATAAACGCCAGGCGTCAATTTGATCGTGGTTTTCTGTGTAGAACAACAGATAGGGATACTTGCTCAGTGGCCATGACCGAAGCCCAGGTAAGTTGAGATCGTTTCCTGCTTTAGGCGATCCTGTTTTAGGAAACTTTCCAATTTGCTTGTACGCTTTAGCGAGCGCATTCAAACAACCATCAATCGCCTGTTCAGCAAACTGCTGCTCGTAATTCAGAAGTGCGTCAGCCAGGTCATCCTTCGCAACCTCGCTTAGATATATTGGTTTAATGATCACAACCCCATCCGCTTCTTAGATTCTTGTCTAAGCTTCTCGATGAAGGAATCATTTAGGAGGGTTGTTTTTGGTGAGATGGCGCCTTCGATTAGCATGGCGCGCAGTTGGGCGCGAGCCCCTTCAATAGCGGGGCGATCATTGGGCGATGATGATCCGTGTTCTGGCTCTGAAAGTGTGTGCACTAAATTTGATGACATTGCGAAACCCTCTGCTTTCTATCGTCCTGTATTCTGACAAATAAATGCGAGGATGTCTGTGTCAAATTGTAACTATGCATGAGGCATTCGCGACGCTAACTACCTTTGGTGATCTAACAAAACTAAAAATTGATCAGCCCCGACCTGCCTGATTGTTGCATACGGTTGGGCTTCAAAAAATGCCTTCAACTCAATGCGCCTTGCTTCAGGCAAGGCCGCGTGAATCGCCAAAACATTGACATCATTTTTCTTTAAGAGCGCCAAGGCTTCGGGCGAGGGCAGGCTGTTGAGCACCTTCATGTTGTCTTTAAAACCGAGTGGCTCGGCACCACTAAACCCATTCATGATCTTTGCCCAATGAGTGGTTGAGTCAACCATGTATACCGCCTCATTGGTTGGATAGCCGGGCATGGCTGTGTAAATGGGGTAGTGAAGTACGACAAGGGATTCGTTTTTATTTTTGCTAAGTTTGGCGATTTCTGAATCCAAGATGCTCGGCCGGTACACCACTGGCTGGCCATAGGGCAAGTTTGTGGGGTACACCTCAAATAAAAATAACAAGGCGAATAATGCTGTGGCAACGCTGCTCAATCGAGCGTTGAATTTGCTAGCAAGATATGCAATCCCATATCCTGATAAAAGCAAAATACCAAAATAAATTAACAGAGCAAAGCGTTGGGGTGCCCGAATCGCTGCAATAAATGAAAACTTTTGTGCAATGTAATAAAGCGGTAGCTTGCCGCCTAAAGCAGTAGAAAAATATCCCAGCGCCAACGCATAGCCAATCAAAATTAGAGCAAGTGCTGTCAGGGCGAGGCGTCGATTCTTTTGCCAGCTGTACCAAAGCCCAGGTAAGGCAAGTAGGCAGGCTGAGTAACCGATGAATAAAGTGTTTTCTTGCCAGACCCAATACTTATTATTGGGGATCATTGCACCTAGGTAAGTTGACACAGGTGGGAAGAAAAAATCTAGAAGCTTGACTTGATCTCCGAGAGTGCTAGCCGTGGCTAAGCGGCCACTGAGATCGGTTTCGCGAATTGCGCCGATGTATGGCCACGCGAAAGGCGCGATCGCGATCGCGACAAGAACACCTGCTAAAGCGATAGCGCCAAAGTGACGCGCGGTCAATAGTGTTGGTCTGAGATTGACCACAAAAATAATGAGCGCCAAAAAGCTAGCAATCACCGCTAGGTACCAACTGGTCAAAGCTTGCAGAATAAAAAATAGGCTTAGCAGACAAGCATTTTTTAAACTCGGATTTTTATCGAGGCGCAGTATAAAGAGGGCGATAAAAGGAAACCACTGATAGGTCAATATTTGTAGATGACTGAGGTGATGAACCCTAAAAAAGCAGAAGGCCCAAAAAATGCCAGCCCAGCAGGCGGCTAGACGGCTTTGTGTTAATTCGTACAGCAGCAAATACGCACCAATCGCGCTCAATAAATAGGCCCCGAAAATAATTAGGTTGTAACCAACCCACGGGTTATCGGTAAACCAACGTACGGGCACGTTAAAGATCGCCAACGCTGCCATGTGCTCGGATAGCGCAATCGAACGTGCGTAGGGATAAAACGTATTGCCGTTGAATAAGCTGCCAAGGTCTGTCGTAAAGGCGCGGCTAACCCAGTTGAGCGCCCACGCGTTAAGCGCTGGGTCTCCGTCCATCATGACTTGACTGCCTAGATCTTCAAATGAGAAGAAGCGACGGCACCATAAGAAACTTAAAAAAGCCAACAGTAAAAAGCAGGCGAGCGTTACTGCTGAGTGCTTTTTTAGCGGGTCACGGGCAAGCGCTACTAACAATTAATTTAATCCCAAAAACTCACGAACATATTTCGTGACCGCATTCGTCTGCACTGACCCCACCGCAGGCCGCCAGGCCAAATGCCCCCAGTTTGAATCCACTTCGCGATACGTTGCCTGCCTAATCCCCTGCGCCAACTCTTTAGCGCCCTCAACACCCAACAACCGATCTTGCGAGCAAGGCAGCACCAATACCTTGGCCGTCACACGTTGCAACGCTTGTTTCAAATCCCCACCAAACGGCTGGGTCACGTCATGCTGCGACGAGGCCTGGTACCGGCGCACAATCCCCATGGCATCCCAATGCGCAAACCAATCACCTGCAGCCTGCGCCTCTTGTTGGACCTGAACGTAATCGGTGGTTTCGAGGTAATCATCGGTCACCGTC
>CAIZGG010000394.1 GCA_903932425.1 uncultured beta proteobacterium
CGTTGAGATCACCGAGAAGGGTATCAAAACGACTGAAGCCGAGTACGAGTTTGACGCGATCATCTTTGCAACAGGCTTTGATGCCATGACCGGCGCGATTATGGATATCGATATCCAAGTCAATGACGGCGCTGAGTTACGCAAAAAGTGGTCTGAAGGCCCAAAGACCTACCTGGGTTTGATGACAGCAGGTTTCCCAAATATGTTGATCATCACGGGCCCTGGCAGCCCTTCGGTCAAAACCAACATGATCTCGGCGATCGAGCAACACGTTGATTGGATTTTTGATTTGCTCAAACATGTCAAAGAGAAACAATATGCGCGTGTCGAGGCTGACTTGGATGCAGAGGAGAAGTGGGTTAAACACGTGAATGAAGTGGGCGACTCAACCCTGTATCCCTTGGCAAACTCTTGGTATGTTGGTGCCAACATCCCAGGCAAACCAAGGGTCTTTATGCCTTACGTTGCCGGCTTAGATAAATATCGCGTCATCTGTGATCAGGTCGCCGCAGAAGGCTACCGCGGCATGGTACTGAGCCGTTAAGTCGTTTTCTCTGTCGGTTTTTTGCCAGCAACAAACGCGGTCACTATACCAACTAGAGTCGCCCCTCCGAGCACGGAGGCGGCGATTTCTTTATTGATTTGTGGGTTGTAATAAATTGCAACAGTCGACGGCCACCCGAACGTTTCACCTCTCTTGCCGCTTCAGTGCATAATGCGATCATCTATTTCACCAAATAATCGTTAGCCCCCACTTATGACCAGAATCGCTAAATTTGAATGGACTATCTCAGGTCTGAAAATCAATCTTCCCCCTGAGGATGAGATTGATGACGATGAGGATTACGGCAAGATCAGTGATGCGTCTGAATTATTGTTGGCAGCCAATGCTGCCTCGGGCGCGGCCGAGCGTAAACGCCTGAAGCAAGCGGCTTGGCAGGCGTTGCAGCCGTTGCAGCTTGATGTGAACTACTTCACGGGTGGCCTCTTCAAGAAGCAGGGCCTGTCGCTTGGGCGCAATACCGGCGTCGTTGAAGTCGCCTTAAATGAAGACAACACAGAATGGGCGATCGACGGCGACGAAAACGGTCTGACCTTAAGCGTGACGGTGCGTTTTGAGATGCCAGCCACACGCGATTTGTCAGAGCAGGTCTATCAAGACTGGTTGTCTGAGCATGGTTGGGAATGGATTGGCCTGGCTTTTGTTGGTGATTTGTACGAAGGTGATAACGGTACCGATATTGTGTTTTCGTGCGATTAGGGATGTGCGCTAGGCCAAATCTGCCAAACTGTCTTTTCCTGTAATTAGTCTTGAATGACCGCGTAATGTTCGTTAGCATTACAGGTAATACAAAAAATAATTGAGACAACAGCATGCACATCGCAATGATCGGCAAACGTGTATTCACGCAAGTGGCAGCGGCGGCGTTAGTGTTAGGAGGCTTGGCCGCGCAGGCGCAGTCTTACCCCGAGCGCAGCATCAAAATGGTAATCCCGTTTCCCCCCGCGGGCGTGACCGACATCGTTGCCAGAACGATGGCCGCCAAACTGACTGATGAACTAGGTCAAACTGTTGTTGCAGAAAACCGGGCAGGCGCTAGTGGCGCGATTGGCGCCGAAGTTGTTGCTCGTAGCCCGGCTGACGGCTACACCTGGGTGATGGGTAACATCAGTACGATGGCGATTAACCAGTGGACCATGGCCAAGCTCAATTACGACCCTTTAAAAAGCTTTGATCCCGTTGGTATGGTCTCGGTGCAACCTTTGCTGATTGCAGTAAACCCTGCCGTGCCTGCAGCGACTCTTGCCGAGTTAGTGGCCTATGCGAAGGCGAATCCAAGTAAATTAAATTACGGCACGGCAGGGACTTCAATTCACTTGGCCGTTGAGTTTTTTTCTGGGCTTTCCGGCATCAAGATGAACCACATCCCCTACAAGGGAAGTGCGCCAGCAGTCACCGATTTAATGGGCGGGCAGATTCAGGTCTTGTTTGATCCGTTTTCAAGTGTGTATCCGCAAGTCGCCTCAGGCAAGGTGCGTGGTTTGGCGATTACAACGCCCGAGCGCTCAAAGGTTGCACCCAATATTCCGACTGTGAACGAGTCGGGCTACTCGGGCGTTGACATCAGTTCGTGGCAAGGTATCTTGGTACCGGCTGGCACCCCTAAAGAGATCATCAAAAAGATCAATGCCGCCATGAATAAGGTCTTGGCGTCTAACGAGATCGCCGAAAAATTTGCCCAGTTTAGTGCGGTACCAACGCCCTGGACTCCGGAACAATTCGGTGACTATATTCAAAAAGAACAAGCGCGCTGGGGCAAGGTTGCCAAAGATGCTGGGATTAAACCTGAGTAGTGTTGCCTGCTTTGAGTCGAGGGTGCTGAAATCCGAATCTGCCGAGCATATAATCCGAATCTGCCGAACATATAATCCGAATCTGCCGAGCATATAATCCGAATCTGCCGA
>CAIZGG010000395.1 GCA_903932425.1 uncultured beta proteobacterium
CGATTGTGTCTAGATCAGAAAATATGTCTCAATCAAAGCCTGATGCGGGGATAACGCCAGAGATTACCCCCGAAAGCGTTGTCATTTCCCCACGTCAGCCCCCTCAGATCGTCTATCCCGAAGATCTCCCAGTCAGCGCACGCAGGCTCGAGATCGCGCGGGCGATCGCCGAGCATCAGGTCATTATTGTCAGCGGCGAGACCGGCTCGGGCAAAACGACTCAGCTGCCAAAGATCTGTCTTGAGCTTGGGCGTGGCCTGAAAAAAATGATCGGTCATACCCAGCCGCGCAGGCTTGCGGCAAGTTCGGTGGCCAAACGCATCGCTGACGAGCTCAAGACCCCTTTGGGCGAGTGGGTCGGTTATCAGGTCAGGTTTCAAGACCGCAGCAGTGCGCAAACGGCAATCAAGTTGATGACAGACGGGATTTTGCTGGCCGAGTCGCAACGCGATCCCATGCTGCGCCGCTACGACACCATCATTATTGATGAGGCGCACGAGCGCAGTTTGAATATCGATTTCTTGCTCGGTTACCTCAAACAGCTTTTGCCAAGACGGCCCGATCTAAAACTGATCATTACCTCGGCCACGATCGATGCAACGCGATTTTCTCAGCACTTTTCTGATGCCAAAGGGCGTGCAGCCCCCGTCATTGAAGTCTCGGGCCGGCTCTACCCCGTTGATATTCGGTATCGCCCAGTCAACGATCCCGACCGTCTTGAGGCAACGGCTGCGGCGCAGCCCCCGGCGGGGCAGTCCGAACGTGGCCTCGCGCGAGACGAAGAGCGCGATCTGATTAACGCCTTGGTCGATGCGGTTGATGAGTGCGCACAGGTCGGGCCTGGCGATATCTTGGTGTTTTTGCCTGGCGAACGCGAAATCCGCGAGGCCGCTGAATCGTTACGCAAGCATCACCCGCCGGGCACGCACGTGCTGCCACTTTACGCACGCTTGTCGCAGGCTGAGCAAGAAGAAATTTTCGCCCCTCAAAGTAGCGGGCGGCGCATCATTTTGGCAACCAACGTTGCCGAAACCTCGCTAACGGTTCCCGGCATTCGCTTTGTGATCGATACGGGTTTGGCGCGCGTCAAACGCTATTCGTGGCGCAATAAAGTCGAGCAATTACGTATCGAGCCGATTAGTCAGGCCTCTGCAAACCAGCGGGCAGGGCGCTGCGGTCGCTTGGGCCCTGGGGTATGTATTCGTTTGTACGACGAGCCAGGCTTTAAAGAGCGTCCGGCGTTCACAGACCCCGAGATTCTGCGGTCTTCGCTGGCGGGCGTGATCCTGCGCATGAAGGCGCTCAAACTTGTTGAAATCGAGCAATTTCCGTTTGTTGACCCGCCCTCAGGTCGGGCCATTGCTGACGGCTACCATTTGCTGCAAGAACTCGGCGCGATTGACCCCGAATCCAGCACCGACACGGGCTTGACACCCACCGGCCAGGCACTCGCCAAGCTGCCAGTCGATCCGCGTATCGGACGCATGATTCTGGCGGCGCGCGAACAAAATTGCCTGACCGAGATGTTGATCATTGCGGCTGCCCTTTCTGTGCAAGACCCGCGCGACCGCCCTATGCAAGCGCGCGAGGCAGCAGAGCTTGCACACGCTAAGTTTGCCGACGATAAATCTGAGTTTCTCTCTTACATCAAGCTGTGGCGGTGGTACCACGAACAAGTCGACCACAAGGCCTCACAGCGCAAACTGGTTGCCCAACTGCGCCAACAGTTTTTGTCACCAGTGCGTTTGCGCGAATGGCACGACATTCATCGACAGTTGCTGGCGCTTGCCGGCGAGCAGGGGTGGCGTCTGAATCAAAGCGAGGCCACCTTTGAGCAGCTGCATTTGGCGTTAATGTCGGGCCTGCTGGGCAACCTCGGCTTGCAGTCTGACGAGGCTGGCCACTTCATGGGCGCACGTGAGTTGCGCTTTTGGATTCACCCTGGCTCGCGTCTGGTCAAAAAAGCCGGCAAATGGATCATGGCAGCTGAACTGGTCGATACCAGTAAGGTGTACGCCCGTTGTGTCGCAAAAATTGATCCAACCTGGGTGGAGAAGGTTGCCAAGCATTTAATCAAGCGTTCCTGGAGCGATCCGCGCTGGGAGAAAAAGCTCGGGCAAGTTGTCGCCAACGAAAAAGGTACTCTGTACGGCTTAAACGTGTACTCGGGACGGCGCGTGCATTACGGTCCGATCGCACCTTCTGAAGCGCGCGCGATATTTATTTTGCAAGGCTTGGTGCCCAGCGAGCTTGAGAGCCCGCTTGCCTTTATCGCTCACAACCGCAAACTGATTGCGCAGATCGAACACCTCGAGCATCAAACCCGACGTCCTGATATTTTGGTCGACGACAGTTTGATCCAGGCCTTTTACGACCGCTTATTGCCTGCCGATATTCATCAGTTAAGCACGCTCGAGCACTGGGTCAAGGGTTTATCTAAAGAGCAGGCGCAAGCCCTATTTTTGACCCGTGAAGCCTTGATGCGGCACGAAGCCGCTGGCGTCACAACCGACGTGTTTCCAAAGTTTTTCGATTGGCAGGGTACACGCCTGGCGCTTGATTATCACTTTGAACCCGGCTCGCCGCGCGATGGCGTGACCTTGGCCGTACCGTTGTTTTTTTTGAATCAGCTCGAGGCTGAACGCTGCGAGTGGTTAGTGCCCGGCATGCTCAAAGAAAAAGTGCACATGCTGCTTAAATCACTACCGCAAAAAATACGTCGCCATTGCGTGCCCTTGCCCGATTATGCCGCTGGATTTTACGAACGCTGGTTTGAAAAACTTGGTGCGCCTGGGTGTTCGCTTACAGAGGCGATTAGCCAGGATATGTGGTTGCAACTCAAGCTGCGCCCGGTGCCGACTGATTTCAAACCTGAAACCTTGCCAGCGCACCTGTTTATGTCGTTCAAAGTGATCGACGAGCATGGTCGGATGCTGGGGGCGGGGCGCAATTTGGCGCAACTCAAGGCTGAGTTTGGCAAGCAGGCGCAGGCCACTTTTCAGCAACTTGCGACGCGTGATCAGGAGGTGGCAAGCGCCTTGTCGCAAGACGAGATTGTTGACTGGAGCTTTGGCACCTTGCCCGAGCTCTTAGAGATTCGTCGAAAAAATAGCACCGTCGTGGGGTATCCGGCCTTAGTGGATCGCGGAGTGAATTGCGCGCTTGATGTGTTTGATGATCCGCACGCGGCGAAGCTTGCGCACCAGCGTGGCTTAAGACGCCTTTTTAAAATCGCCTTGCGCGATCAGGTTAAGTTTTTAGAAAAAAACCTGCACGATCTTACTAAACTCGGCATGCTTTACATCACTTTGGGCACGCAAGAGCAGCTGCGCGACCAATTGATTGATTGTGCGATTGAACGGGCCTGCCTAAGCGAACCCTGGCCGCTTGACGCGTCAAGCTTCGAGGCGCGTCGACTTGAGGGCAAGGCCAAAGTCGGCTTGCTCGCGCAAGACGTGGCGCGCACTGCAGGCGTCGTCCTTGAGGGTTGGGTCGCGGCCGTGCGTAAGTTGCCCCAGGCAAAAGGGACTGCGGCGGCCCATCAGGATATTCAGACACAATTGTCGCAACTGGTGTCCGCGGATTTTATTGCGCGCACCCCCGCAGCCCAACTCGCTCATATGCCGCGCTATCTGAAAGCGGTGGTAGCGCGTATTGATAAGCTGCGCACCGACCCAGCCCGAGATGCACGCTTGATGGCAGACATGGCGCCTTTGCTTGCCCAGTATTCACGTGCGCGTAGCGCACTGAAAGGTGCCCCAGATCGGGGGCTAGACGAGTTTCGTTGGCTACTCGAAGAGTTACGGGTGGCCTTGTTTGCGCAAGAATTACGCACGCCAATGCCAGTTTCTGCCAAGCGGCTGCAAAAAGCCTTTGATGCAATGCAGCGTTAGTGACTGGTTGTCGTACTAAGTACCACGGCTCTCAAGCAAACTAGAGCACCAACACTTACGACGGCTACTTACGACAGCTACGGCTCTTAAATCAGCCAAAAACCGGTTCGCCGCGCAGCAGAATAGGTACAATCCTACTATGGATAATGCTGTTCTGACACCGCCTTTCGTGCATTTGCGTGTTCACTCCGAATTTTCGGTTGTGGATGGCATTCTACGTATCTCTGACCTGATCGAACGGTCGGTCAAACAAGGGCAGCCTGCGGTTGCGCTCACTGACTTGTCAAATGTTTTCGGTCTGATCAAGTTTTACAAAGCGGCCCGAGGTGCGGGCGTTAAGCCCATCGCGGGCTGTGATGTTTGGCTCACTAACGACGAAGACCGCGAAAAACCCTATCGTGTTTTGCTTTTGGTGGCAAATAAAGCTGGGTATCTGGCCCTGTGCGAACTCTTGACTCAGGCATGGCTCACCAACGCTCATCGCGGGCGCGCCGAGATGCGACGCGAGTGGCTGGTGAATCTACCTGGGTTGATCGTGCTGTCGGGCGCGCGAGCAGGCGATGTTGGTCAAGCGCTGATGGCCGGAAATCGTGATGCCGCAATTGCTTATGCTCGCCACTGGCAGGGCGCGTTTCCTGACTCTTATTACATCGAATTGCAGCGCACCGAGGCCGAAGCTGACCAGTCATATACGCAGGCTGCGCTGTCGGTTGCGACCGAATTAGGTTTGCCAGTCGTCGCCACCCATCCTGTGCAGTTTCTTGATCGCTCTGATTTTCGTGCGCACGAGGCTCGGGTTTGCATCTCTGAGGGTCAAATCCTCACAAACCCACGCCGTCCGCGCTGGTTTACTGAAGATCAGTATCTGTTGACTTCAGATGAGATGGCCAAGCGCTTCAGTGATGTGCCGTCAGCCTTGGCGAATTCAGTGGCGATTGCCCAGCGTTGCAACCTCACGCTTGAACTGGGTCAGCCCCAGTTACCAGATTTTCCGACCCCCGAGGGGGTCACGCTTGACGATTATCTGATCCAGTTGTCAGAGATTGGTCTTGAAAAACGCATGGTTCAGTTGTTTCCAGATCCAGTTGAACGCGCCAAGGTGCAGCAACAGTACTCTGACCGCCTCAGCCTCGAGTGCCAAACCATTATCAAAATGGGGTTTCCGGGCTACTTTTTGATCGTGCAAGATTTCATCAACTGGGGCAAAAGCAATGGCGTCCCGGTTGGCCCTGGGCGAGGTTCTGGCGCCGGCTCACTAGTGGCCTATTCGCTGGGCATTACCGACTTAGATCCAATTCGTTACGATTTGCTGTTTGAGCGCTTTCTGAATCCTGAACGCGTTTCGATGCCCGACTTTGATATCGACTTCTGCCAAGATAATCGCGAGCGCGTGATCGAATACGTCAAAACCAAGTACGGTCGAGCTGCGGTCAGTCAGATTGCGACCTTTGGTACTTTGGGGGCGAAGGCCGTAGTGCGCGATGCAGGTCGTGTGCTCGACATGCCCTATATGTTGTGCGATGGGCTCTCAAAACTGATCCCACATAACCCTGCAGACCCCTGGACACTTGAGCGCGCGCTTAAAGACGAACCCGCCTTCAAAGAACGTTACGACAAAGAAGAAGAAGTGCGTGCTCTGATTGATTTGGCTCGCCCGCTTGAAGGTCTGACCCGCAACGTGGGGATGCATGCAGGCGGGGTGTTGATCGCGCCTGGAAAACTGACTGATTTTTGCCCGCTGTATTGCCAGCCTGGCAATGAAGGCAGTGCCGTATCTCAGTTTGATAAAGATGACGTCGAAGCCGCGGGGCTGGTGAAGTTCGACTTTTTGGGTTTGCGCAACCTGACGATTCTTGATTGGGCCGTGCGTTTTGTACGTAAATTCAACGCTAAATTGCCTGACTTTGACATCATGTCGGTGCCGCTGGATGACCCGGCCACTTATCAAATTCTGTGCAACGCCAATACTACTGCGGTGTTTCAGCTCGAATCCCGCGGTATGAAAGAGTTGCTTAAAAAGCTTCGTCCCAATACGTTTGAAGACATCATTGCGGTTTTGGCGTTGTTTCGGCCAGGCCCGCTTGAATCAGGTATGGTCGACGATTTTGTGAATCGTAAGCATGGTCGCGCCAATGTCGATTATTTTCATCCTGATCTTGAGTCAACGCTAATAAGCACGTATGGCGTGATTGTGTACCAAGAGCAAGTGATGCTGATCTCACAGATCATCGGCGGCTATTCGCTGGGTGGTGCCGATCTGCTGCGTCGTGCCATGGGCAAGAAAAAGCCTGAAGAAATGGCCGCGCATCGCGAGTTATTTGAACAAGGGGCGCTTAAAAAAGGCTACGACCCGAAAGTCGCGGTTAAGTTGTTTGACTTAATGGAGCTTTTCGCAGGCTACGGTTTCAATAAGTCACACTCGGCAGCGTACGCCTTGATCGCGTATCACACCGCTTGGCTTAAAGCGCATCATCCCGCTGAGTTTTTAGCGGCCACTTTATCGTCTGACATGGACGATACCGACAAAGTACAAATTTTTTGGCGCGATTGTCTGGCCAATGGCATTACGGTGTTACCTCCCGATATCAATACCTCTGCCTATCGGTTTGAACCTGTGGCGGATGCCGCAACGCAAGAAGGTTTGCCGCCCCGCACGATTCGCTATGGCATGGGGGCCGTCAAGGGTACAGGGCAGGGGGCCGTCGAAGAAATTTTGCGTGCTCGCGAGGCTGGACCGTTTACCAGTTTGTTCGACTTTTGCCGCCGCATCGATCGTCGCACAGTCAACAAACGCAGCATCGAAGCGTTGATTCGAGTAGGGGCTTTTGATTCGGTTGAGCCTAACCGCGGTGCCTTGGTGGCCTCGCTGGCAACGGCGCTTGAGGCGGCCGATCAGCATGACCGCAGTGCAAATCAGGTATCGCTATTCGGCGATGACAGCGATGAGGTCGTTGCCGTCGAACTGGCTTCGATTGCGCCCTGGAGCTTGCATACCCGCTTATCTGAAGAAAAAACCGCACTAGGGTTTTTCTTCAGTGGACATCTGTTTGATGTGTGGCGTGACGAGGTTCGGTTATTTGCACCCAGGCCCTTAGTGAGGCTCGAGCCCTTGCGCGATTCGCAATGGATTGCCGGTGTGATCAGCGACCTTCGCACAATGATGACAGCAAAGGGAAAGCTTCAGTTTGTGACCATTGATGATGGTTCAGCACAGGTTGAGGTGACGGTTTACGCCGAGATTTTTGAGCAACACCGCAATCGGCTGCGCGAAGATCAGCTCGTGATTATGCAGGTCAAAGTGACTAACAACGAGCATTCGAAAGGTACGCGCATCGTTGCCGAAAATATTTACGACCTCCAGCTTGCGCGTGAAGCGCGCGCTAAAGCCTTACGCATTCGCCTCAATGGCAATGCCGATGCGATCTTGTTAAAAAAATTGCTGGTTCCATTTCGGGTCAATCCAGACGCAACGGTGCGCGGTACACCCGTTGAGGTGTTGTACGAAAACGCAGGCTTAGCGTGCACGCTCAGGCTTGATGACTCGTGGCGCGTGCGCTTATCCGATAGTTTGGTCGAGCAACTCACTACCTGGACGTCATCCGCTGATGTTGAAGTGGCTTACTGATGTCAGATCTACGTCCCTTGCGAATCATTCACTCAGAGGCCGCGACAAGTTTTGGCGGACAAGAACATCGCATCTTTAAAGAGATGGTCGCGATGCGCGAGCGTGGTCACTACCTTGAAGCGATTTGTCAGCCCGATGCTGAGCTGACCCAGCGCTTGCGTGAGGCCGGCTTTGTCGTTCACACGCTATTGATGGATGGCATGTTCAACATTGTGCGAGGCATTTTTCAGCTCAAAAAGATTTTGCAAGCTGGCCGTTTTGACGTGTTGAACACACACAGCCGGCAAGATACTTTAATCGCTGCGGCCGCCGGGCGCTTAGCTGACGTGCCCTTGATTGTGCGGACTCGTCATTTGGCTAGCCCAGTGAACTCGTTGCTGACTTACACCTGGTTGCCACACCGTGTCACAACGGTCAGCCACTATGTGCGTCGTCAATTGATTGCGCGTGGCGTCGCGCCAGAGCACGTGCAGGCAATTTATACACCGGTGGTCTTGACGCCTCGCCTCGAGCACTCTAGTTTGCGTGATGAACTCAAGCTGTCTGCTGATGCAGTGTTGGTCGGTTGCGTAGCGGTGCTACGCCCCAACAAAGGTCATCTTGAACTCATCAACGCCATGTTGCCGCTGTTGCGCACGCGTCCGAAACTGCATCTGGTGGTAGCTGGCGGTGGGTCGCCGGTTTTTGAGCAACTGCAGGCGCATATTACACACAGCGGTTTGGCTGAGCGCATTCACTTGTTGGGCACCCGGCGCGACGTCCCAAATGTGCTGGCGGGCCTGGATGTGTTTTGTTTGGCGACGCGTCAAGAGGCCATGGGCACCGCCTTTCTTGAAGCCGCTTCGAGCGGCTTGCCTGTGATTGGTACGGATGTCGGCGGGGTGGGCGAGATGATGCGCCCGGGTGTGACGGGTTTGCTCGTCCCCCTGGATGACGCCGCAGCGCTGCAAAATGCTCTGATCCAATTGATTGACTCGCCCGAACTTAGAAAAAAGATGGGGCAGGCGGGCTACGAACGTATTCACAACGAGGGTATCTTTACCACTGAAACCCTGGCGAAACGAACTGAACGCATCTATGGTGAGTGGCTAAAAGAACGACGCCCCTCTGAGCAAGCCGAAAGGGTAATATCCCACCATACAACCGATCGGCACTAAACGTACATGAAGACTGCCTATTGCGTGCCCGTATTGATGTACCACCATGTATCGCCGGCGGTAGGCTCAATTACGACTTCGCCAGAGAACTTCGAAAGTCAGATCGCAGGCCTCGCGCGTCGCGGCTATCGTTCGCTGACGGCGAACGAGTTTGCCGATTTTTTAGCCGGCAAGCCGACGCCTCCAAACTCAGTATTAATCACCTTTGACGATGGTTATTTAGATAACTGGGTCTACGCGCACCCGGTCTTACAAAAATATTCAATGCATGCAGTGC
>CAIZGG010000396.1 GCA_903932425.1 uncultured beta proteobacterium
AAAGGCCAGGTCAAGGAGGAGTAAAGACCCCGCCACTAACAGTACAAATATCCAATGCCAGCGCCATAACAAACGCATCACGAAGGCGATCAGAATCGTATCGATTAGCATCGTGCCGGTGACGGCAATCCCGTAGGCTGCGGCAAGGTTTGACGAGGACTTAAAGCCAATGACGAGCGCGACGACCGCGAAGTAGAGTGTCCAGTTTGTAAACGGCACATAAATTTGGCCTTCTTCTTTGCCCGAGGTATGGATGATGCCCATGCGTGGCAGTAAACCCATTTGCACGGCCTGGCGAGCAACCGAAAAAGCGCCCGAAATCACTGCCTGAGACGCAATGACAGTCGCAACTGTTGACAGTGCCACCATCGGTATCAACGCCCATTCGGGCGCCAACATATAAAACGGATTGCGAATGGCTTGAGGATCGTGCAGCAGTAGGGCGCCTTGTCCAAAATAATTCAACACTAAGGCGGGCATGACAAAGCCGAACCAGGCCAGACGGATAGGCGATCGACCAAAATGACCCATGTCGGTATATAGCGCTTCGCCGCCAGTCACCGCCAGCACCACGGCCGACAAGGCTAAAAACGCTAATTTAGGATAGTCGCCAATAAATTGAAAAGCATAAAGAGGATTCAGTGCGACTAACACTTCGGGGTGGCGTAGGATTTGGATGATGCCTAAACCCGCCAACACCGAAAACCAAATGATCATGACCGGACCAAAGAAGAGGCCGACCACGCCGGTTCCTCGCTTTTGAATCATGAATAAACCGGTGAGCACGAGGACGGTGACCGGAACGACAAAATCTTTAAAGGCGGGTGCGATGATTTCAAGGCCTTCGACCGCGGACAACACCGAAATGGCTGGCGTAATCATGCTGTCGCCGTAGAACAAGGCGGCGGCAAAGATCCCTAACATCGTAAGCACCCAAGCCAGCCATGTCGGATTTTCGCGCGAGGTGATGAGTGCTAACAGGGCAAGTGAGCCACCTTCACCCCGGTTGTCGGCACGCATAATGATTGCGACGTACTTGATGGAGACCAGGACCATGATGGCCCAAAACACCATTGAGAGCAGCCCAAGGATATTTTCAGGCGTCACCGGTATCGGGTGATGTCCGCTGAAGATTTCTTTCAGCGCGTAAAGTGGACTTGTGCCGATGTCGCCAAAGACAACACCGATGGCGCCTAACGTTAAGGAGGGAAGTGCTTTACCAGTTTTCAATCGATCGCATTCTTGAGGCTACAAGCCGCAATTGTATTGAGTAACTGGCGCTTTTGGGAAGTTGTACTCAAACCGCTCCTAAATGCCCGAGTCAGGCTGACTCAGGCATTCGCTTAGTCTGCCTTGATGTTTCGTTCTTTCACGATCTTCGCCCATTTTTTTGTATCTGCCTCGATCTGCTCAGAAAACTGCGCTGGCGTGCTGGCAATGACTTCAGTTCCCATTTTTTCGAGTTGCGCTCGCATATCAGGCTGGGCCAACACTGCAGCAATGTCCGTGTGTAATTTGGCAATGACTGCCTTGGGCGTTTGAGCGGGGGCTACAAAGCCAAACCAATTCGTGAAGTCATAGCCGGGCACACCCGATTCGGACACAGTGGGGATATTTGGCAATACGGGCGTACGCTTTGCCCCCAGTACTGCCAACACCTTTAAACGACCAGATTGGATATGCGGTAACGCTTGTACCAAACTATCCATTGTGAAATCTACCTGGCCACCCACCAGATCCGTAAAACTGGGCCCACTCCCTTTATAAGGTACATGGGTAAATTGTGTGCCGGTCATGCTTGCGAGTAGTTCGATAGCCAAGTGCGGGGCACCACCCATCCCGGAAGAGGAGTAATTGAGCTTGCCAGGTTTTTGTTTGGCGAGTGCGACAAGCTCTTGCACATTGTTCGCAGGCAACGAGGGGTGCGCGACCAATACAAAGGTCACACCGACAACGTTGGTGATCGCAGCAAGATCCTTGCTTGGATCGATGTCCATTTTGTATAAATGGGGATTGATCGCCATGTTGCCAAGGGTGGCGAGCATGATCGTGTACCCGTTGGGCTCGGCACGTGCAGCCAAGGCGGTGCCAATCGTCCCACCCGCACCACCTTTGTTTTCAATAATGACTGATTGCCCCCATGCAGTGTTCAGACCCTGCGCGACTTTGCGGGCGACGATATCGGTGCCGCCACCGGCGGGAAAGGCAACGATCATGTTGACCGGGCGGGTGGGGTACGCGTCGCTTGTTGACTGGGCGTTGGCCGCGCCAGTCAAGAAAACGGCAAGCATGCACAGGGTGATTTTAAATTTTTTCATGTCAACCTCTGACAAAGATTGCAAGAAACGCGTTAGGCCATCTGTGTCTGTAAAAACTTCTTGGCGGTGTCTTGATCAAGCAGTGGGTAGACATCCATGTGGGCAGGCACAATGTCACCCCATTCATTCATCAGGCGGTGCAAGGTTTCAGTTGAGTCGACATCAAAAAGCGCCACCGCGCCACGTCCGACACGTGCATGCACCGATACGGCCAAGCCTGACTCAAGCAAGGGGTTCATCCAATCCCAGTAGCTATGACGTGTGCTAGCCATCGAAGTAGGTTTTTCTGGGCGTGGGGTGCTAATGACTAAAAACAACATGGAGGTCTCCGGGGCGAGGGCGCCCAACTTTATTGTGGTGTTAATTTATGTCGTTGATGCTTCTGAATTCAGCAGTCACGTGTCTCTCAGTCTACTGCATTTTGTCGCACAGACAGGGTAGGCTCACTCTAAACTGGATGCTGTGCTTTCCAGTGCCGGGCGATATCAATGCGGCGACACACCCAGACACGATCGTGTTTAGCGACATGATCGAGAAACCGTTGCAAGGCGATAAAGCGCCCAGGGCGACCTAAAATTCGGCAGTGCATACCGACTGACATCATCTTGGGTGTTTCGTTACCCTCGGCGTACAACACGTCAAAGGTATCGCGTAAGTATTCAAAAAAATGCTGCGCGGTATTAAAACCCTGCGGGGTTGCAAAGCGCATGTCGTTGGCGTCGAGCGTATAGGGCACAATTAGTTGATTGACAGTTGAGCCATCAGTTTTGGTGACCGGCGTGTAAAACGGTAAGTCGTCACCATAGTTGTCGCTGTCATACTCAAAGCCGCCGTGATCGGCCACGAGACGGCGTGTGTTTGGGCTGTCGCGTCCGGTGTACCAGCCTAGTGGCCACTGGCCGTGCGTCAGCTCTTTGAGCATTGCGGTGGCGGCTTGCATATGATCGCGCTCGGTGGCCTCGTCGATGCCCTGGTAGTGCAGCCAGCGCAGGCCATGCGAGGCGATTTCGTGCTTTTGTTCGAGCAATGCGGCGGTCAGCTCTGGGTGGCGCTTCAAAGCGAGTGTCACACCAAAGACAGTTAGCGGGAGCTTGCGCCGCTCAAACTCGCGCAAGATTCGCCAGGCGCCTGCGCGCGAGCCGTACTCATAAATGGATTCCATGCTCATGTGACGCGCGGGGTAGCTTTCGGCCCCGACGATTTCAGACAGAAACCGTTCTGAGCCAGGGTCACCATCCAGCACGGTGTTCTCAGCGCCTTCTTCATAATTCAATACAAATTGCAGGGCGATCTTGGCTTTGCCGGGCCAGTTGGCCTGAGGGGGCTGCGCGCCGTAGCCAGTAAGGTTGCGCGGGTAATGCGACGAGTAGGGCGCGTGGCTTGAACGATTTGTCATGAGTATGCTTTAAAGCGATGAGAAGGGGATTGCGAGCTTGGATCGTCGCAGAACTACGTAAATATAGTCAATATATTGTCATTCTGGACTAGATTTTGCACCAAGTTGGCACATTTATTGCTTATGTAAAGGCATGAAAACGACTCTTCCAAACTTTGCTCAATGGCGTGCCCGCGACCTTGCGCACCACGTCAATACCCGTCAAATCACCGCCGTTGAGGTCACGCAGGCCGCGTTAGCGCGCATTGCCTGGGCCAACCCACTGCTCAATGCCTTAATCGACATCGATCAAGAGGGCGCCCTTAAGCAGGCGGCCGCAATCGACGCGCGTGTGGCGCAAGGCGCGCGCCTTCCGCTAGCGGGCGTGCCCTTTACAGTTAAAGATAATCTTTGGGTTGCGGGCCGCGCAGCGACCTATGGTTCAAACCTTTACGCCGACCATATTGCACCCAAAGATAGTTGGTCGGTTGAGCATCTAAAGCTTCAAGGTGCCATCTGCATCGGGAACACGAATACACCAGAGTTTGCCTGCAAGGGTGTGACTGAAAACCCATTGCACGGCTACACCCGAAACCCCTGGGATACGACGCTTACCCCCGGAGGCTCGTCAGGCGGAGCGGTTGCGGGTGTTGCCGCCGGTCTGACCCCGATTGCGCTGGGCACGGACGCCGGCGGCTCGACGCGGCGTCCGGCGGCGCACACGGGTTTAGTGGGTTTTAAATGCACGCTTGGTTTGATCCCCAACCCTTGGGGCTTTCCAGATCCCAGCCACGATCTTTCGTCGATCGGTATGCTGGCGCGCGATGTGCAAGACTGCGCGCTGATGCTTGATGCTTTGGTTGAGCACCATCCTGACGATCCGCTCTCGCACCCATTGCCTATGGCCATGATTGCGCCCGAACCGTTTACACAGGCACTGAGCATGCCGATTGATCGGACTCTACGGATCGGCTGGAGCCCTGATCTGGGGTGTGGTTTTGCAGTGGACGATGACGTTGCTATGGCGTTAGAGGCGGCGATCCAAAAGCTGAAAGAAGCTGGCTGGAAAATCGAAATCTCGCACCCTGCCTGGCCACCGAAAACCTCTGAATATCCCTTGTTAGCGCAGCAGCAGGCTGGGCTGGCGGCACTTTTTGGTCAAGCGTATCTTGAAGCGCCGCAGATTTTTGACCCAGACATCGGTGCACAGATCGACTTGGGCCTCAAGGCCAGTGGTAGCACCATCGCTGGTTTGTCTTTGCAACGCAACAAGTTGCGAGCCGCCTTCAATACGTATTTTGATTCGTACGATCTCTTGCTGTGCCCAACTGTACCGGTTGAACCCTGGCCCTGCGAGGGACCGCCGCCCGCGGTCATTGGTGACCGTCCTGCTACGGCCCGCGGGCATGCTGCCTTCACGCCATTATTCAACTACTGTGACGCGCCCGCGCTCTCAGTGCCTTGCGGCTTTGGCAAAGCTGGGCTGCCCTTGGGATTGCAGATCGTTGGGCCTCGGTATGGCGATTTGAAGGTGTTGCGTTTTGGGGCTGAAGTCCAGCGGATCTTGGCACTAGAAATGAACTCGCCCATGATCCTGGCGCAGAGTGCGCAAGATTACGCAGCGCTGAGCGCAAAAGTTCAGGCGTCTGAGCCGTCGCAAACTGCAGGCGTGAAGGTGTCGCGTTGAAGCAAGTGACCACTGGGGCCAGGCTCTCGTTAAAAGGCGTTGGCCATCGTTTCGGTGAAACAAGGGTTGTGAACGCGATCGACCTTGAAATTGACCCAGGCGAGTTCGTGACCCTGCTCGGCCCCTCTGGCTGTGGCAAAAGTACGTTGTTGAGAATTCTGGCTGGCCTGCTCAAGCAAAGCGACGGCCAGGTTTGCATCAATGAGCAGGATGTGACGGGCTTATCGCCGGCTGAACGCGGCGTAGGAATCGTATTTCAAAACTACGCGCTGTTTCCCCACATGACGGTGCAAGCCAATGTGGCCTATGGCCTGCAAGCGCAACGTCTGGGTGATCGACAGGCCATTGAACAGACGGTTGAGAAAATGTTGGCAACGGTCAAACTCAGTGAGTTTGCCAAACGCTATCCGCGTGAACTGTCGGGCGGCCAACAACAGCGTGTGGCTTTGGCGCGCACCTTAGCCGTCAACCCTCGCATTCTGTTGCTTGACGAGCCCTTAGGCGCCTTGGATAAGAACTTGCGGCTTGATATGCAAATTGAGATTCGGCGTTTGCAACGTGAGCTCAATATCACCACGATTATGGTCACGCATGATCAGGAAGAAGCGTTAAGCATGTCAGATCGAGTCGCCGTACTCAATGCAGGCAAGCTTGAGCAATTTGATACGCCGACCACCATTTACGATCGGCCAGCCTCTGCTTTCGTGGCTACCTTTGTTGGCACAGCAAACCTGCTTGAGGCACAGTTGTTCAAGCACGACGAGCGCTTTGTGACACAACCCAAAGTGGGCGGCGCGCTGACGCTCAGCGATCCAAAGCCTTGCGCACAGCCGGGGCCTGTCGTCTTGGCGATTCGACCAGAGCAGTGGGTGATGGTTGGCGATGAGGCGAAAAAGCATTCACTTGTGGCGACTGTTCAACTCGTGATGCCGCTTGGACCCGCCTTAGTCATTGATTTGCTGCTGCAAGATGGCACGAGCATCAAATTGTCGATGCCGCGCGCGCAAGCTGTTTCGCTTGAACACGGAATGGTGGTGAATTTAAGTTTGCGTGAAGGGGCACAACCAGCTGTTTTTGCGAGCGCGTAACAGTGTGATTGCAAAACTTATAACGTGAGGTTTGGTATCGAAACGATCCGAAAAAGGTTTGCATTGAGATAACAATCGTTAAATCGCTGTACCGAGTGACGTCTTTCAAATTTTTAGTTCTATCGATGATTTTTTTCAGGAGTCTGCTATGAAACTGCAACGCCGTAGTATTTTGAAAGCTTTGGGTGCCTTGGGTGCAACTGGGGTATCAATGGGGATTCCGAGTCTGTCCTTTGCGCAGGCTAAAGCACTTGCTGCAACAACTTTTCCAGGCGCCTGGGAAGAATCCCACCGCGGGATCTTATTGCCTGCGTTTAGAAAAGTGTCTGGTGTGCAAGCCAACCTGGTCGCCTCGCTCGCCGTGGATACGGTTGCCAAAATCAATGCCTCACGTGCAGCGCCCCCGTTTGATGTGGTGCTGTTAGACGAAGGCCCCTATCTTGCGACCCGTGATCAAGGGATCTATGAAAAATTACCGACAGACTTGATCCCAAATTTAAAAGAGCTGCCCGCTAAATTCATTGATCCAACCGGTCAGGGCGCATTGGTGTCGGCTCAGATTTACGGCATTGCTTACAACACCGAACGCATTAAGGTTGCGCCTACCTCGTGGGCAGATATGCTCAAGCCTGAATATAAAGGCCGTATCGGTTTAGTGTCGATGGGGTCGACGCTTGGCTCGGCCTGGATGGCAGAACTTGCGCGAATCAACGGTGGCAGCGAAGAAAATATGGAGCCAGCCTTCGATTTCGTTAAAAAGCTTTTGCCCAATGTTGGTGCGGTGGCCGCTAATCCAGGGGTTCTGGCAACGCTGTTTCAACAAGGCCAGATCGACTTCTCAGTGCACTACATCAATAACATTGAGGCCTTGAAGGCAAAAGGTGTACCGGTTGCGCTAGCGCGCCCCGACAGCAACTGGGGCCTGGTGCGCAGCACGATGCATATCGTCAAGAACACCAAAGTACCTGAACTGGCCGCGCAATACATCAACACTGCGCTAAGCCTTGATGTTCAGCAAAAAATGAGCGATGCACCATATTTTGTTGCGCCGACCAACAAAGGTGCAAAATTTGGTGGCTCGTTGGCTGCGATTGCAAAAAATATGGAAGACCTTGAGGGCTTTAGAAGCACCGACTGGCTTAAATTGAATCCGCGCCGTGCTGAATATATCGACCGCTTTAATCGTGAAGTGAAGGTCTAACGAGTGAGAAGCAAATTCAAGCGAGCTAGCCAACTGATGGTTGACGTGAGCAGTTACAAAACGGCCTCTGCCTCACGAGATCGTTTACACGTCAGCCAAAGGTCGGTTGTATGACGAGCTCACTTAAGCGCGATAAGTGGCTCGTCGTACCGTTGCTGCTATTTTTTGCTGTGTTCGTGGCGGTACCTTTACTGCTCATGGCATGGGTCAGTTTGTTTAATGATTCAGCCATGACGCAGTTTGGCGGTGCGCAGTACGTTAAGTTTCTGGGCGACAGTTTCAATCGAGGTATTTTGTTTGAAACCCTAACGCTGGCTGGCAGCGCTGTACTCATTTCAATTGTGATCGGCTACCCGGTTGCCTATCTGTATACGCTCTTGCCTCGGGGCTGGCAGACTGTGCTGCTTTTTGCGATTTTGCTGCCGTTGCTGACAAGCTCTGTGGTCCGTACGTTTTCTTGGGTTGTGATTCTGGGTCGAGAAGGCTTGGTGAATCAACTGTTTTTGTCGCTCGGTTGGATCTCGGCGCCCTTGAAACTCTTGTACACGCCAGGGGCGGTAATGATCGCGGTGTCGCAAATCGAAATGCCAATGATGATTCTGCCCTTGATTGCGTCGCTCTCTGCGATCGATCCACGCCTAAAAGACGCTTCGACCGCGTTGGGTGCTGGACACTGGCGTACGTTTTTCAGGGTTGTTTTTCCACTGTCGATTCCAGGTCTGTTGGCCGGTTCGATCTTGGTGTTTGCGGCGTCGGCCAGCGCGTTTGTGACCCAGACGCTGGTAGGAGGCGGGCGCATGATCTTTATGCCTTTTTATATTTATCAGCAGGCGATTCAGTCGCAGAACTACCCTTTCGCTGCGACGGTGGCGGTGGTGCTGTTGGTCAGTGTCTTAGGGATTGTTGCACTCGTGAATTTTCTAGGCCGACGCAGCGCGGGGTTTGTTCATGGATAAAGCTAAACATAGCGGCGTTGATCGTCTGAGCTTTCATCTTGCCTTAGGCCTTGCCGCCGCTTTAGGCGTGCTGTTGCTAGCTATGCCGACGGTGATTGTGATGATTACGTCGTTTACGTCAGGCTATTCACTAAAGTTTCCTCCGCCGGGCTATTCGATACGCTGGTACGAAGCGTTGTTCTTGGACTCTCCTGAAATCATCGACGCTTTTATGCTGAGCTTGCATCTGGCGTTTGTGGCGACGATATTCTCAACACTCTTAGCCACCGCTGCGGCGTTGGCCCTGGCGCGTAATCGTGCCTTATGGGCTCGCTTGATGGATTCCATTTTTATGTCGCCCTTGATGTTGCCAAGTCTCGCTCTCGGACTTGGCATCTTGATGCTCTTCAATTTGCTGGGACAGGGGCTATCTTTTTCGACGCTGGTGGCAGGGCATGTTGCGATCTGCACCCCGTATGTCTTACGTACCGCCTCGGCAAGCTATGCCCAGCTTGATCCAGTCATACTCGATTGTTCACACAGCTTGGGGGCTACGCCCTGGTTTACGTTCAAGCGAATTGAATTGCCTGCGCTTTTGCCAGGCATTGCTACGGGCGCCTTTATCGCCTTTATGTCTTCACTGGATAACGTTGCACTGTCATTGTTTTTATCCGACGCCCGTTCTGAAGTGTTACCGATTCGACTTTGGCACATCATCGAAGACAGCCTCGATGTGCGTGCCGCCGCGGCCTCAGGGGCGCTGATTATTGCGACGCTATTGTTACTGGTGTTGATGGAGCGCTTCGCAGGTATTTCGAAATACATGAAATAACGGCCGCCATGCGATGAGACTGTAGCTGCGACAGATGTTGTGCACACCTCATTTGTTCGTTAGGCCTGGGGCGTTGTTAGGATGAGATCACACTTCAAAGAAGACAATATGAAAAAAACCATTTTGCAAAACGTACAAGCTTTGCACGGTGTCGAACAGCAGTTTGATCCAGCCCCTGTTGATATCGTGATCGAAGGCTCAAAGATTGCCGCAATCGTGCCGGGTGGCACCGCGCACGACGGTGACGTCTTGCCGATGAGCGGTCGCCTGGCTGTGCCGGGTTTGGTAGACGGTCATCTGCATTCGCACGAGCACTTTCAAAAAGGGCGTTTTGAGAATCTGCCGCTTGAACTGTGGATGAATTATGTCCGCACCATTAAGCCGGTGGTACTGACGCCCAGACAGATTTATTTGCGCACCCTGATTGGTGCGATTGAGGCCTTACGCACAGGCTCGACCACAGTAGTTGATGATTTAAGCCCAGGCGCCACACTTGATCCAGAAGTGATTGATGCAGTCTTTCAGGCTTACGAAGATATCGGCTTGCGGGCGGTCGTGGGCTTTTCGATGATGGATCGGGCTATCGTAGATAATTATGTTGACGTGGATCAAATTTTTTCAAAAGAGTTGGTCACTCAACTGCGCGGGCTGCCTCGGCCAGATCCAGTTGCGTTATTTAGCCTGATACGTCGGCTAGCAGCCAACCGCAACCCAAAGCAAAGTCGTGTTGGCTTGATGGTGTCTCCATCGGCGCCTCATCGTTGCACGCCCGAATTTTTAAAGCATTGTCGCGCCCTGGCGGATGAGCTTGATTTGCCGGCAGCAATCCATGCGCAAGAGACACGGTTGCAGGTCGTGACGGGGATGGCGTTTTATGGCAAAACCATGATCGCGCGTTTAGCCGAACTCGGTTTTTTAAAGCCCAACACCACGCTGATTCATGCGGTCTGGCTCAACGCTGACGAGCTGAAAATGATCGCCGATGCGGGTGCCACTGTGCAGCATAATGCCTGGAGCAACCTGATGTTAGGCTCGGGATCGCAGCCAGTACGTGCTGTGCTTGATGCGGGCATTAACGTCAGCCTCGGGGCAGATGGCTGCTCATCAACCTTTACGTGCAATATGCTGAACGTGATGGGCACCGCAGCTGGCCTGTCAAAAATTCGAGGCGATGACTACAACCGCTGGTTAAGCGCAGCCGAAACCTTAAAGGCTTGTACGGTGGGTGGGGCAAATGCGCTCGGGTTAGGCGATCGCTTGGGTGCGCTTGCGCCCGGCATGACCGCTGATTTAGTGTTGTACAAATTGGCATCGCCAAGCTTTACCCCCTTGGGTGACCCCGTGCGGCAACTTGTGTACGCAGAACGTGGTCAAGCCGTTGACGCTAGCTTTATCAATGGCGAGGCGGTCATGCTCAATTCTCAGTTAACACGGGTCAATGAAGCCTCGCTGCTGCGTGAGATTCAGATGGCGTACGAAGAACTCTGCCCACAGTTTGACGAAGCCGAGGCTTCGATGGGACCAATGCGTCTTGCAATGGAAGAGGTGTATAAACGTAGTTTGCAGATGAAACTGCCAGCAGGCACGTACCAGGCGCGGTTCAGTGATTCTGCTCACTGAGACTGTGTTTTTGACGCAGTTGACCTAAGCCGACCGTTTAACGCGCGATCGGCATCCTTTACTGATTTGGTTTACTGACCTAAAAGTGATGTCATGAGAGACTTTTACGGCTACGGCCCCAACGCACCCGCCGTTAGATGGCCGGGGAATTCGCCCCTGGCGATTTCGTTTGTATTGAATATCGAAGAGGGTGCAGAGTTTTCAGTGACGTCGGGCGATCCGTACAACGAAGACACGCACGAGGTGCGCAATCGTATAGAGGGCGCGCCTGATCTGTGTATGGAAAGTCATTTTGAATATGGTTCCCGCGCAGGCTATTGGCGCATCATGAAGGCGTTCGAGCAAGCAAATATCCCAATCACGTTGAATGCTTGCGCGCGCGGCTTGTTGGCAACACCGTGGGTCGTTGAAAAAGCATTAGCGCGTGGCGATGAACTTTGCTGTCATGGCTGGCGCTGGGAAGCGCACGCTGGCATGGCACTTGAAGACGAGCGTCGCTTGATCGCGAAGTGCGTACAGACCTTCATTGAGCTTGCCGGCAAAGCACCGGTGGGTTGGCATAATAAATCGTCGGCTTCAGTCAATACCCGTGCGTTACTGGTTGAGCAGGGCGGATTTTTATACGACAGCGACGCATACAACGATGACTTGCCGTATTACCTCACAGTCTCTGGTCAGCAGCATTTGGTGTTGCCTTACGGCTTTGATACCAATGACATGCGTTTTTTTGTCAATCACGATTTTGTACTTGGCCAACATTTTTGCGATTACACGATGGATGCCGTCCAAGCCCTGATCGATGAGGGTGCAGATGCGCCCAGAATGCTGACCATCGGATTGCACACTCGGATTATCGGTCGTCCTGGTCGTATTGCAGGATTGCAAAAACTGATTCGCGCGCTCAAGCAGTTGCCCGTATGGTTTGCGCGACGTGAGGACATTGCTCGGCATTGGCTGGCCCATTGCCCGCCAGATTCAACAAATTCATAAGATTCATAAGATTCATATGGTCCGCCATACCCGTCGACATCGCTAAAGAGCAATCGAAGATGCGTACCTTGTGGCAATATCCAAGCATAGTGGTAAGTTTTTTATTTTTATGTTTTGGGTTTGGAATGAACGACAACGCGCGCGCACAAAAATTGCCTCTGGGCTTTGTCTATGTTGACGAAGTCGTGCCCGATATTCGCACTGACTTGCGTTACCGACTGGCTGACAATTTTGTCGGTGCGACCGTTGACGGATATTTAGGAGCGCGCGCGCTGTTGACGCAACCTGCCGCGCAGGCCTTGGCGAAAGTGCAGGCAGAGCTGCGCGAGCAGGGCCTTGGTCTATTGATTTTCGATGCTTATCGGCCGCAACGCGCCGTCAATCATTTTGCGCGCTGGGCGAAAGACCTGTCTGACACCAAGATGAAACAGCGTTATTACCCAGAGGTTGAAAAAACAGAGCTGTTTTCGCAAGGCTACATCGCGGGGCGCTCTGGTCACAGCCGTGGCAGTACCGTTGACCTGACGTTAGTCAGTTTGACAGCCCCATATGGTGAGTTAGATATGGGAACATTCTTTGATTTTTTTGGTGAGCGGTCTTGGCTCGATACAAAGAGCCTGACTGCTGCGCAAATACACAATCGTGCATTGCTGCAGCAGACCATGAAAAAGCACGGCTTTAGCCCCTACAGTAAAGAGTGGTGGCACTTTACGCTAAGCACCGAACCGTTTCCTGACACCTATTTCGATTTTGAAATACGTGATGATTTGAGCGTGCAATGAGGCAATTTGAGCGTGCAATGAGGCAATTTGAGCGTGCAATGAGGCA
>CAIZGG010000397.1 GCA_903932425.1 uncultured beta proteobacterium
ATCGCGTTAACCAAGGCTTCCCTGCAAAACGTGATTCTCGCGGTCACGATCGCTGAGGTGCCGCGCGTGGTCCGCCTGGTGCGCAGCTTGACCCTGTCGCTGCGAGAGCAACCCTACGTCGAGGCGGCAGTCGCTGCGGGGGCAAGCCCTCTGCGCATCGTCTGTAAACATATATTTCCAAACACGATCGCGGCGCTGACAGTTCAAACAACCTACATTTGTGGTTTGGCGATCCTAGCCGAGGCCAGTCTCTCGTTTATCGGAGCGGGGGTTCCACACTCGACTCCCTCTTGGGGCAATATCATGGCTGAGGGGCGCGCGTTGTGGCAGATCAAACCGCATCTCATTGCGTTTCCTGCGTTATTTCTGTCGATCACGATTTTATCCATCAATATGTTGGGTGATGGCTTGCGTGACGCGATTGATCCTCGCATGGCAAGAAGGATTTAACTCATGACAGTGCATGCCTTAAGTTCTCAGCGTCGCGTATTGGATATCCGTAATCTATCGGTGTCGTTTGGTCGCGGTGCCACAACCGTGCATGCGGTCAAAGCGTTGAGTCTGCGCGTTGACCGAGGTGAAACGCTGGCGATTGTGGGTGAGTCTGGTTCGGGTAAGTCGGTCACTTCGCTGTCGATCATGAGGCTGGTTGAATTCGGTGGCGGTCAGATTCATCAGGGTGAGATGTTATTTCACCGCGCAGATGGCACCCAGGTGGATCTGCGTGCGGCGAGCGAGGACACCATGCGCAGCATGCGGGGCGCCGATCTTGGCATGATCTTTCAAGAGCCAATGACCTCGCTGAACCCCGTCTTTACGGTGGGTTCGCAAATTATTGAAGCGATACAGTTGCATCAGGCCTTGACGCATCAACAGGCCATCGCAGCTGCTAAGCGCATTTTGGATCAAGTGCGTATTTCAGATTCGATCGCGATTTTAGGTCGTTACCCTCACGAGCTTTCTGGCGGTATGCGCCAGCGTGTCATGATTGCGATGGCACTTTCTTGCAAACCTGCCTTGCTCATCGCCGATGAGCCGACCACGGCACTCGACGTGACGATACAAGCGCAGATTTTGCAATTGATTCGTGAGCTTCAAAAAGAAATGGATATGGGGGTCATTTTCATTACCCATGATATGGGGGTGGTGGCAGAGGTCGCTAATCGTGTCATGGTCATGCGCCATGGCGAGGTCGTTGAAGAGAATGCAGTGATACCGCTTTTCGCAAATCCTCAGCATCCCTACACGCGGACACTGCTGGCTGCAGTGCCGAAACTTGGAGCGATGCGCGGGACGGATCAACCCGCGCGGTTTGAGCTGGCGCCTCAGTCGGGCGAGCAGGCGTTGGCAGTGCCGCATACCGAGTTGTCGCCCCATCAAACGATGACTGACCGTGTTGTGCTGAGTGTGAACAAGCTCGTGACGCGCTTTGATGTTCGTGGGGGTATTTTTTCGCGAATTAAAAAACGCATTCACGCGGTTGAACAAGTGAGCTTCGACCTGCACGAGGGCGAAACACTTTCCTTAGTGGGCGAATCGGGGTGCGGGAAAACGACCACTGGCCGTTCGTTGGTTGGCTTGGCTAAAGTCACTAGCGGTCTAATTCAATTCGATGGCGCGCGTGTCGATACGACCGATTCGCATTCCTTGAGGGCCTTGCGTCGTAACGTGCAGTTTGTTTTTCAAGATCCTTTCGCCTCTCTGAATCCACGCATGCGTGTGGGTGATTGCATTAAAGAGCCCATGTTGATTCAGGGGCTTGCGCAAGGAGACCAAGCCGAGCGGCGGGTCGCGGAGTTGATGGAAAGAGTCGGTTTAGACGCCGCGATGGCGCAGCGCTGGCCCCATGAGTTTTCGGGCGGGCA
>CAIZGG010000398.1 GCA_903932425.1 uncultured beta proteobacterium
CATCCTTCATACATCCTGAGCACCCGTAGAATCCTCCTTCGCCCTCCAGCCGCACCCAACAACTCTAGTTATGACCCAGTTTGCTAAAGAAACCCTGCCCATCAGCCTCGAAGAGGAGATGCGTCGCAGCTATCTCGATTACGCAATGAGCGTGATCGTGGGGCGCGCCCTCCCGGATGTCCGGGATGGTCTCAAGCCCGTGCACCGCCGGGTCTTGTTTGCGATGCACGAACTCAATAACGACTGGAACCGTGCTTACAAAAAGTCAGCACGTATTGTCGGTGACGTTATCGGTAAATACCATCCACATGGCGACCAGGCTGTTTACGACACCATCGTGCGTATGGCGCAAGATTTTTCACTGCGCTATATGTTGGTTGATGGTCAGGGTAACTTTGGTTCGATTGACGGTGATAACGCTGCTGCGATGCGGTACACCGAGATTCGTCTGTCAAAGATTGCGCACGAGCTCTTGGCCGATATCGATCAAGAGACGGTAGATTTTGGCCCTAACTATGATGGTAGCGAAAACGAGCCCTTGCTCTTGCCTTCGCGCTTACCTAACTTATTGGTGAACGGCAGTTCGGGTATTGCGGTCGGTATGGCCACTAATATCCCCCCGCACAATCTGGCTGAGGTAGTAGACGGTTGCTTATATTGTTTACGCAATCCCGAATGCAAAATCGACGAACTGATCGAACTGATCCCAGCGCCTGATTTTCCGACGGGCGGCATTATTTATGGCATCGTCGGCGTGCGCGAGGGTTATCGCACCGGCCGTGGGCGCGTCATCATGCGTGCCAAAACACACTTTGAAGAGTTCGGTAACAATCGTCAGTCGATCGTTGTCGACGCCTTACCCTACCAGGTCAATAAAAAGACCCTGCAAGAGCGCATCGCCGAACTGGTCAACGAAAAGAAAATCGAAGGCATCTCGGATATTCGTGATGAGTCCGATAAAGACGGTATGCGTCTGGTGATCGAGCTCAAGCGCGGCGAGGTCCCTGAGGTCGTGCTGAATAATCTTTATAAGCACACACAGCTGCAAGATACGTTTGGTATGAACTTGGTGGCCTTAGTTGATGGCCAGCCACGTTTGCTGAACTTGAAGCAGATGGTCGAGTACTTTTTGTCGCACCGTCGCGAAGTGGTGACACGCCGCACGGTGTTTCAGTTGCGCAAAGCGCGCGAACGCGGGCATGTGCTTGAGGGCTTGGCCGTCGCACTCGCGAATATCGATGAGTTCATTCGTATCATCAAGGCTGCACCAACGCCGCCTGTGGCGCGTCAGGATTTGATGGATAAGTCTTGGGACTCCTCCTTGGTGCGCGAAATGCTCTCGCGTGCAGATTCTGAGGCTGTGGGTGGTCGTGCTGCGTATCGCCCAGATAATTTGCCCGATGCGTTTGGTTTGCAAGGCGATGGCCTGTACCGCTTAAGCGAAACCCAAGCACAAGAAATTTTGAACATGCGTCTGCAACGCCTGACGGGTCTTGAGCAAGACAAGATCGTCAGCGAGTACAAGGGCGTGATGGATACGATCTCTGACTTGCTAGATATTTTGGCGCGTCCTGAGCGTATCACCGTCATTATTAGTGAAGAACTGCAGGCGATCAAAACCGAGTTCTCGATCAACGCTAAAGATTCGCGTCGTTCAGATATTGAACTGAACGCAACTGATCTTGATACTGAAGACTTGATTACGCCTGTTGATATGGTGGTCACGCTGTCTAACAGTGGCTATATTAAAAGCCAGCCCTTGTCTGAATACCGTGCGCAACGTCGCGGTGGTCGTGGCAAGCGCGCTGCAGCCACCAAAGAAAACGACTGGATTGACCAACTCTTTACGGCCAACACGCACGACTTCCTGTTGTGCTTCTCTGACCGAGGTCGCCTCTATTGGCTCAAGGTCTGGGAAGTCCCACAAGGCACGTCAACCTCGCGCGGACGCCCCATCGTCAATATGTTTCCGCTCGTTGACGGTGAGAAAATCACAGTCATCTTGCCGATCAAGGCGTTTAGCGATGACCAAACCATCTTTATGGCAACCTCGCGCGGCACGGTTAAAAAGACCTTGTTGTCTGATTTCTCAAACCCACGCAAGGCCGGCATCATTGCCGTTGACCTTGATGAGGGCGATTTCCTGATCGGAGCTGAACTGACCGACGGCAAGCACGATGTCATGCTGTTCTCTGACTCAGGTAAGGCTGTGCGCTTTGACGAAAACGACGTGCGTCCGATGGGGCGTAACGCTCGTGGCGTGCGCGGTATGCAGCTTGAAGAGGGTCAAACCGTGATCGCGATGTTGGTGGCGGGCGATGAAACACAAACCGTACTCACCGCCACGCAAAATGGCTTTGGTAAACGTACCCCCATCGGCGAATACACCCGTCATGGCCGCGGCACCAAAGGCATGATCGCGATTTCAACGTCTCCCCGCAATGGCAAGGTCGTCGGCGCAGTATTAGCCAACGCCACTGATCAGATCATGCTGATCACAACGGGCGGCGTGCTGGTGCGTACACCGGTCGCCGGCATTCGTGAAATGGGTCGTGCCACTCAGGGCGTTACGTTGATTAGCGTTGACGATGGCAGTACGTTGTCTGGTGTCAGGCGCGTGGTCGAAAGCGATGTTGATGACGAGGCTGATGACTCTTCAGTTGAGGGCACAACACCTGACGCGAGTGCAACAGACACTCCTGATGAGGCTGGGTCGGAGTCTTAATATGGCACGCCCCTGGAATTTTGCTGCGGGCCCTTCGGTCATGCCCGAAGAGGTCTTGCAGCAAGCGGCTGCAGAAATGCTTGACTGGCATGGCAGTGGCATGTCTGTGATGGAAATGAGCCACCGCGGTCGCGAGTTCATACAGATTTATACCGAAGCTGAAGCAGATCTTCGCGACCTCTTGGCAGTCCCTGAGGATTACGCGATCTTGTTTATGCAAGGTGGCGCGACGGCTGAAAACGCGATCGTCCCGCTGAACCTGTTGGGGCGGGTTGCCCAGCCGAAGGCTGATTTTGTGGTGACGGGTATCTGGTCGGTTAAATCCCAACACGAATGTCAACGTTATGGCGATGCCCACATTGCTGCAACGAGTGCTGCGCCTGCCGTAGTGGATGGCGTGCAACAACAACCGTTTACCTGGGTGCCTGCGCTTGATACGTGGCGGGTGCGTAAAGATGCCGCCTACCTGCATCTGTGCAGCAACGAAACGATTGGCGGTGTTGAAACCATGGCTTGGCCTTCGATGGCAAGCTTAGGGGCACCCGATGTGCCCTTAGTGGTTGACGCCTCTTCGCATTTTTTGTCGCGGCCCTTTCCGGTTGACCAAACCGGCATGATCTTTGCCGGAGCACAAAAAAACGCAGGCCCCGCTGGCCTGACGATTGTGATCGTGCGACGTGATTTGATCGGTCATGCTTTGCCGATTTGCCCCTCGGCGTTTGATTATGCCAACGTCGCAGCGCAACAGTCGATGTTCAATACGCCTCCAACTTACGCCATCTATATGGCTGGCTTGGTTTTTAAATGGCTCAAAAGACAAGGCGGCCTTGAAAAAATCGAGCAACTCAATATTGCCAAGGCCCAGGCACTGTATGGTTTTTTTGAGCAAAGCAGTTTTTATTGGTTGCCAGTACATCGCTCGGTACGCTCGCGCATGAATGCGCCGTTTTTTTTACCAGATACAGCACTAGAGACAGACTTCTTGCAAGGCGCTCAGGCGCGTGGTCTGATGCAGTTAAAAGGGCACAAATCTGTAGGTGGCATGCGTGCCTCGATCTATAACGCGATGCCGCTACAAGGCGTGCTGACATTGATCGACTATCTAAAGGACTTTGAGAAAGCGCATGGATGAGTCATTTCAAGCTAAGTTGTTGCCGCTGCGTCAGCGGATTGATCAGATCGATGCCGAGATTCTTGATTTATTGAATCAGCGCGCACGCACGGCCCAAGAGGTCGGTGAGCTTAAGCACGCGTTCAACGCGCAAGGCCCCGTGTTACGCCCCGAGCGCGAGGCGCAGGTGATTCGGCAACTGCAAACGCTGAATCGTGGTCCGTTGCCGACCGAGGCCGTGTCTTCAGTTTGGACTGAAATCATTTCGGCTTGTCGCGGTCTTGAACAATCGTTGACGGTCGCTTTTTTAGGGCCAGCGGGATCATTTTCTGAGCAAGCTGCCTTTGAACACTTTGGGCATTCAGTGACGGGTATGGCCTGTGCCTCGTTTGATGAAGTGTTTCGTGCGGTCGAGGCGGGTGCGGCGCAGGTTGGCATGGTGCCTGTTGAAAACTCAACTGAAGGTGCGGTCAATCGTACGCTTGATTTATTGCTAGGTTCTTCTTTGCGAATCCTGGGCGAACGCTCTTTGTTGATTCGCCATTGCTTGCTGGCAAAAAATGGCGACATGACAGGCGTCACTAAGATCATGGCGCACCCACAAGCGTTGGCGCAGTGTCAAAACTGGTTAAACCGCGAGTATCCCGCCCTCAAGCGTGAGCCAGTTGCCAGCAATTCTGAGGCGGCACGCCTCGCTTCGCTCGACCCGTCTATCGCAGCGATCGCAAGCGACATTGCTGCACAAGCCTGGGGTTTGCAAGTGTTGGCCAAAGGTATTCAAGACGACTCTCAAAATCGCACGCGCTTTTTGGCGATCGGCCAACTCGCGATCCTGCCTAGCGGACGCGATAAAACCAGTTTGATTCTCGCAGTTGCAAACCGTGCCGGTGCTGTCTATCAAATGCTTGCACCGTTGTCGGCCAATGGTGTGTCGATGACGCGTTTTGAATCGCGCCCCGCCCGGACAGGTCAATGGGAATATTATTTCTACGTTGATCTTGAGGGGCATTGTGATGACGCGCCAGTCAAAAAGGCGCTTTCTGCACTCGAACAGCAATGCGCTTTTTATAAATTGTTGGGCTCCTATCCTGCGCAATAAGTTCTGTGCGCGATTGCCGGATTGTCTCGTTGTCTAGTTTGAATTTTAGTATTACGAATGCAGTGAAGCCTTTCTTTTTTGATCCCTGTTGGTGTCACCTTTATGTCGTCTAAAGACTCGGTATTGATTGCCCCTCCTCACGTTGCTGCAATTGCGCCTTATCAGGCTGGCAAGCCGATTGAAGAGCTTGCGCGCGAATTTGGTCTTGATCCAAAGCAGATCATCAAACTCGCTTCAAATGAAAATCCCTTAGGTATGCCCGAGTCTGCGCGTCTGGCGATTGTGGCGGCTACGGGTCAGTTAGGGCGCTACCCTGATCCGGCTGGCTTTGATTTGAAGCAGGCTTTATCCGCACGTTGGTCGATCCCGCAAAACTGGCTCACGCTCGGTAACGGCTCAAACGATATTCTTGAGCTCGTTGCCTCTGCGTTGCTCGAGCCCGGCAGTTCGGTCGTGTATGCGCAGCATGCCTTCGTGGTGTATCGCCTGGCCACGCAGGCGCGTGGTGCGCGCCATCTGGTTGTGCCTGCTAAAGATTTTGGCCACGACTTGCCTGCGATGCTTGAAGCGATTGATAGCACGACACGAGTCGTGTTTATCGCAAACCCAAATAATCCAACAGGTACGTATTTGCCTAATGCACAGCTCGAAGCGTTTCTCGCTGCGGTGTCCCAACGCCACGGAACACGCGTGACGGTCGTACTTGACGAGGCCTATAACGAATTTCTTGAACCTGAATTGCGGGTCGACAGCGTGGGCTTAGTCAAACGTTACGCAAACTTGCTGGTGTCGCGCAGTTTTTCTAAGGCCTACGGCTTGGCTGGCTTGCGTGTTGGCTATGCCATTGCGCAACCAACACTGACAGATCTGATGAACCGTGTGCGTCAGCCTTTCAACGTGAACTCGCTGGCTCAGGCTGCAGCGATTGCCGCGTTGCAAGACACCGAGTTCTTAGCGAAAAGTTTTGCAGTCAATCGGGATGGCAAGGCGCAGTTGCAAGAGGGCTTTGCCAAACTCGGTTTAACTTTCATACCAAGCTATGCCAACTTTGTGCTGGTCAAGGTTGGTGACGCGCCGCATGTCAATCTTGAGCTACTTAAGCGCGGTGTGATTGTGCGCCCGGTGGCTGGCGACGGTTTGCCTGAGTGGTTGCGCGTATCGATTGGCTTGCCACATGAAAATCAAAAATTCTTAGACGCTTTGACGGCGATTGTGCAGGCTGGCGCAAAATGACCGTCGCGACAAAGACCGAACCTTTTCATGTTTCAACATTAGCGATTGTTGGTGTTGGTTTAATCGGTGGATCCTTTGCAGCGGCGTTGCGCCAGGCCGGTTGTGTTGGACGCGTGTTGGGCGCTGGGCGCAGGCCTGAAACCTTGCAAGAAGCTGTGCGTCTGGGTTTGATTGATGAAGCTGTCACCCTGGCCGAGGCAGCGCAACGCGCAGATTTTATTTTTGTCGCGGCTCCGGTAGGGGCGTTTGCGGCGATTTTTGCCGGGCTTAAACCAACACTGAATCCTCGTGCGGTGGTGACCGACGGCGGTAGCACCAAACAAAACGTCATCGAGGCCGCGCGTATTGGTTTGCAAGAACGCATTGCCCAGTTCGTGCCGAGTCATCCCATGGCTGGTTCACACGAAACCGGGCCGCAAGCGGCTAACGCCAATTTGTATCAGGGCAAGCGTGTTGTGTTGACCCCTTTGGTTGAAAATCATCCACAAGATATCGAGCGCGTGCAGGCCGCCTGGCAAGCCTGTGGCGCAAAGCTTGTGACGCTGAGCCCGGCGCAACACGATGCTGCGGTGGCGGCGATCAGTCATATGCCACATTGGGTGGCGACGTTGTTTATGCAACATTTGACGCAAAGTGATGACGCTACGCTAAAGCTTGAACTTGCGGGATCTGGCTTTAGAGATTTCACGCGAGTGGCTCAGGGGTCGCCCGAGATGTGGCGCGATATTTTCGAAGCGAACCGCGGCGCGATGCAAGCTGAGATCGCGACCTTTCGCAAAGTGCTTGAGCGCGCCGAGCATGCCTTGAACGTGGGTGATTATGCTTACTTGCAAGACATGTTAGAGGTTGCGTCGCAGGCGCGCCGTGATTGGGCCGGGCAGCAATCGTGAGCGGCGCTGCGTATCTTGACTTGCCGCACGTTGAACATGTGCGGGGCGACGTGGCGCTACCTGGCTCAAAAAGTATCTCAAATCGCGTACTGCTGTTGGCCGCGCTGGCACAGGGCTCTACCCGTATTGATGGCTTGTTAGGGTCAGACGACACGACAGTGATGCTTAATGCGCTGCAGCAACTTGGTGTACAAGTGACGCGCAACGCGGCTGATTCGGTCACAGTGCAGGGTGTTGCGAGGTTTGCTGTGGATAGGGCCGAGTTGTTTATGGGCAATGCCGGTACGGCGATTCGTCCGTTGACGGCGGTGCTGGCACTGATGGGTGGGCATTATGGGTTGTCGGGTGTGCCACGTATGCACGAACGCCCCATCCGAGACTTAGTGGACGGTTTGCGAGACTTAGGTGCGAACCTTACTTACACAGGTCAAGAGGGTTATCCGCCTTTACAGATTGCCCCCCCAGGCGCACTGAGTGATCGTGTGCGCGTGCAAGGGTCGGTGTCTAGCCAGTTTTTGACGGCGGTCTTGATGGCAGCGCCCCTGGCTGTCGCGCGTTCAGGGCGCCCACTTGTGATCGAGGTGTTGGGCGAGCTGATTTCAAAGCCTTACATCGACATTACCTTGAACTTGATGTCACGCTTTGGTGTACAGGTTGAGCGCAAGGGCTGGCAGCAGTTTATTGTTCCTGCGCAGGCTAGATACTCATCTCCTGGTCAGATTTTTGTTGAGGGCGATGCCTCTTCTGCGTCTTATTTCTTAGCCATGGGCGCCTTGGGCGCAGGCCCAATCCGTGTGCTGGGCGTCGGGCAGAGCAGCATCCAAGGTGATGTCGCCTTTGCAGATACGGTGCAGGCGATGGGTGCACGCGTGCAACGCGAGGCAGCCTCGATCGAAGTGTCGGGTGTTGATTTGGCTAAAGGCGAACGTTTGAAGGCCTTTGATACCGACTTTAATTTGATCCCCGATGCGGCAATGACCGCGGCAATGTTGGCGTTATTTGCCGATGGCCCGTGCACGTTGCGCAACATTGGTAGTTGGCGCGTCAAAGAAACAGACCGGATTGCTGCCATGCAAACTGAGCTGCAAAAGCTTGGCGCTCAAGTACAAAGCGGCCCTGATTGGTTGCGTGTCGCGCCGATCGAACCGGGGCAGTGGCGCGATGCGTCCATTGATACCTACGATGATCACCGCATGGCGATGTGTTTTTCCCTGGCGGCGTTTGGCCCTGCGGCCGTGCGCATTATGGATCCGGGATGCGTCAGTAAAACCTTTCCAACTTATTTTGATGTTTTTAGAGGTCTCTTGAATTGAGCGTATCAAGCCCTGTCATTACGATTGATGGTCCGACTGCCTCGGGTAAAGGCACCGTTGCCCATCGGGTGGCTACGGCCTTGGGGTGGGGCGTGCTTGATAGTGGGGCCTTATATCGGCTGACGGCCTTGTCGGTATTGCAGCACGAGATTGATCCCGAAGACTTGTCTGCAGTCGCTCGGGCAGGCCAGCAACTTGAGGTGAGCTTTCATCCTAAAGGTGTGACGTTGTTTGGTCGTGAAGTTTCTGCTCTGATCCGGCAAGAGCACGTGGGCAACCTGGCCTCGCGTCTGGCACCTAACCCAGCCCTGCGCCAGGCCTTGCTTGAGCGGCAAAGGGCGTTTCGCACCGCGCCCGGCTTGGTGGCTGATGGCCGCGATATGGGGACGATCGTTTTTAAAGACGCCCCATTGAAGATATTTTTAGTGGCTGATGCCCAGGCGCGTGCCGAACGTCGCTGTAAGCAGTTGATCGAAAAGGGAATTTCTGCTAATCTAGACGACCTTGTCGCTGATATGCGCGAGCGTGACGCACGTGATATTGAACGTGCGGTTGCGCCACTCGTACCGGCACCTGATGCACATGTGGTTGATTCGTCGCAACTGACAATCGAGCAAACAGTGCAAAACGTCCTTGACCTGTGGTCAAGGGTTCTACCAACCCCACCCGCAAAGGCG
>CAIZGG010000399.1 GCA_903932425.1 uncultured beta proteobacterium
ACGCCGCAGGTGCTGCTGGTGGATCAAGAATCTGACACAACGCTTTTGCCGCACTACCACGCCTCTGATCAATATCAAATATTTATTCATGGAGACGGAAAACTAGGCTCGCATGCTGTTCAGCCCGTGTCGGTGCACTATACGAATCAATATACAGGGTATGGTCCGATTGTCGCGGGTAAAGATGGGGTGTCGTATTATGTTTTGCGTCCAAGCTTTGATCGTCTAGGTCTCGGACAGTATCTGTTTAAGACCGAATTGCGTGAAAAGCTCAAGGCACATCCTGGCCGCAAACGAACGTTTGTCGCTGAGAATATTCCAATCATGACGCTTGAGCAGTTGAGGCAAATTTCAGTGGCGACGACCGAAGAGCTTTTTGCTGTTGCCCAGACGGAGCCTGATGGGGGCACACTCTGCGCAGTGATACGCTTGGGTCCTTTGGGTCAGCAAGTGGCGTGGCATCCCTCTACCGGCGGGGGACAGTTCTTTTTGGTCTTGTCGGGATCGTTGCGGGTACAAGAAGCGGCCTTAGAGGCTCCTGCAGGGGTTGCCGTGACGTCCGACGAGCAAGCCTTGCGGTTGGTAGCAGGTCCTCACGGCGCCCAGGTGCTGGCCATGCAATATCCTAAAAGAGCTTAAACAGCCCGCCATCAATATTTGATGGCTGCAGCGGCATGAGTTGACCTTCATGTGGCGTATTCGTGAGACCGCCTTTGTGAACCCTTGGGTTGAAACGTTGAAGCGCTGAAGCGTTGAAGCGTTAAGGCGTTAGGGCGTTAGAGCATTACGTAAGAAGCTTCGCACCTTGAGTGTGCGAAGCGACTCACTCGAGTTCAATCTTCGCTTCTTTAATGATGGCGGCCCAACGAATACGCTCTTCAAGCGCGTATTGGTTGAAGTGTTCTGAGGTGTCGCCAATCGTGACGGCACCCTGCGCGAGCAATTGAGCCTTGATTTGTGGGTCATTCAAAATCTTGACGGTCTCTTCATTGAGTCTCGTCACAATCGCCAGCGGCGTAGCTTTCGGAGCATACAAACCGAACCAGCCCGCCACTTCGTAGCCAGGCAAACCCGCTTCAGCAAGGGTGGGTACTTCGGGTAGCAACGAAGAGCGCTGCGCTGAGGTCACCCCAAGGGCGGTCAGTTTGCCTGCTTGAATGAGCGATAAGCAAATCGGCAAGTTACAGAACATCATCTCAACGCGACCCCCGATAATATCGTTGATCACCGCGGGGCTGCTTTTATAGGGCACATGCACCATGTCGACCTGCGCCATTTTCTTGTAAATCTCACCTGAGAGATGCATGCTGCCACCGGCGCCGCTTGAGCCATAACTGAAGCTTTTTGTTTTTTGTTGCGCCAAGAGTTCTTGGATATTTTTGGCGGCAACCTGAGGGCCAATGACAAGAACGTTCGGGACGGTCACTAAATTGGTGATGCCAATGAAATCACGCTGAGGATCGTATTTAATAGCTTTGTGTAGTGAGATGTTGATCGAACCAATCGACGTTGAGCCCACCATGAGGGTGTAGCCATCGGGGGCAGCGTTTGCCACATAAGCTGCGCCGATATTTCCATCAGCGCCCGCTTTGTTCTCTGCAATCACTGATTGGCCAAGCGAGGCGGATAGTTTCGTGGCCACGATCCGCGCCATTACATCCGTCAGGGTGCCAGGTCCAAAGGGTACGATGATCGTGACGGGTCTATTCGGATAGTCACCAATCGAGGGTTGGCCGACCACTATGGCCGGCAGCAAACAGCTTGCCGCAGCGATCAGTGCGCACCAGTATTTCAGTTTAGGCAAAAGTTGTTGCGTCATCGAGAGAGACTCTTTAGGGCAAAGTAGTGAATAGGGCATGCCGACGAACCGATCGA
>CAIZGG010000400.1 GCA_903932425.1 uncultured beta proteobacterium
ATGATCTTTCTCACAAGTATAGATTCAGTTTACCAACCACTCTGGCTGGATCCATCAGGTTTTCTGGTCGTGCGCCAAACCTTAGCAAATCCCTCCGACCGTATTCATCTGCAACTCTTTCCGCCAATTGCCTGACACTGACTGGAATTCCCGAACAGATGTTGGTCGCCCCCACCTCTTTAGACAAAGAGGCATCGGCGATCATCCGCCCCGCATCCCTTACATCTATGAAGTCGCGTATTTGGTCTCCGCTGGTGAGCTCAGCGACTTGACCTACAGCGAGTTTTTTTCTCAGGTACGGTACTAGTCGCCTAGCGTCCTCGCCTTCACCGTAGAGGTAAAACAAGCGGTACCATGCAAACTCCATCGACTGTGTCGGCAGCCATTGCGAAAGCGAGAGATAAGCCGCCGCTTTTGCGCCTGCATAAGCCGTCAAAGGTAACAACGGGGTTTCAACCGAGAGTTCGCCAAAACTCACGTCGTATTCAAAACAAGTGCCAATGCCGACTAAGCGGCGAACCCTGGCAACTGCAGCGCCTTTTGCAAGGTCCAGAGTCCCGCGTAAACAATCAAGATTTACGGCCGCCTGCAAGTATTTCCCTGGCTCGGCATACCAAGCGCAGTGAATGATGATATCGATGCTCTGACAAACATTAGCCCACCAATCCGCGTTTTCCGAAAAGATATCTACGCTTGTAATCACAGAGGCGATTTTTTTATGCACTTCAAGCCGTTGCTCGCTACCCGCCCTTAAAACCGCCGTGACGAGAACATCGTTCTCAACGATGCGACGCAAAACCTGCCTGCCCACAAATCCTGTTGCGCCAGTGATTAAGACACGCTTGGTCATAATATTTTTAATTGTGGCAACGCCGTGACGAACCGTGCGCCCGCGGCGGACAGACTAGCGTTTTGCGCGATCACTTCCGCAGCAATATTCCAAGGCAATATAAGCACATAGTCCGGCCTGCTGGCCGACAACGCTTCCGGGGTCACGATTTCGATATGGCTCCCCGGCATAAAGTGCCTCTGTTTCGCGGTGGCTGCATCCGCAACAAACGGCAGTAAATCCGGCTTGACCCCGGCGAAATTAAGCAGGGTATTGCCTTTGGCAGCGGCACCATAGGCAACCACTTTCTTACCCGCTTTTTTCTGTTGGATAAGAAACTCGAGCAAGTCGTTTTTGACCTTGTTCGCTTTTTCTTGGAAATGAAGATAAGTTCCAAGGGTGCGTAGCCCGAAAGTGGATTCTTCCAGCATTACATCATTAACGTTTTGACTAATCGGTCGTGTGTCGGTTGCGTGGCAGCCGTAAATTCGGTAGCTGCCACCCTGGGTCAAACATTTTTCGATATCAAACACCTTAAGGCCTACGGCGTTGAAAATTAGCTCCACCGCGGTCAGCGAAAGATAAGAAAAATGCTCGTGATAAACAATATCGAATAGATTGTCCTGGATCAGTTGCATCAAATGCGGGAATTCCAGCGTCACCACGCCAGCCGGCTTGAGCGCTGCTTTTAGGCCGCGCGCAAAGTCATTAATATCCGGCACGTGCGCAAACACATTGTTACCAACGATCAGGTCGGCTTGTTGGCCACGCGCGGCAAGAGATTGTGCCAATGACTCACCAAAGAATTCGCGCATGACCGGAATCCCTATCTGCTCGGCAACCGCGGCAGTGCTAGCGGTGGGTTCTATGCCCAAACAAGAAATACCCGCCGCCACAAAGTTTTTTAGCAGATAGCCGTCGTTCGACGCCACTTCAATTACGTAGCTGTTTTGATTAAGCCCTAATCTACGCGTGATGTCTGTGGCGTATTGAGCAGCATGCGCAAGCCAGGTCGTTGATGTGCTCGAAAAATATGCATAGCTAGAGCTAAAAAGCTCTTCGGCTTGGGCGTAATCTTCGGTTTGCACCAACCAGCATTCTTCACAAACCTTGACGCGCAAGGGATAATACTTTTCGGGGCGCGTCAGGCCTTCCGCCGTCAAATAGGCATTGGATGGTGGTGCGAACCCCAGGTCCAAAAAGGTATGCACAAGCGGCGTTCCGCAGTGGCGGCACTTCATACGGCTATTCCTCTAAATTGATCAGTCAACAAGGGGTGAGCGCGATCCCGCTCAGAACACTCAGTCAAGGCCAGAGGCCATTCAATATTTAATCTTGGATCATCATGGCGCAGTCCCGCCTCGGCAGCGGGTTCGTAAGCCGCGCTGTGCAGATAAAGCATTTCGCAATCCTTAGTCAGTGTCTCAAACCCGTGGGCGAATCCCTCAGGGATCAACAAGGCGCGGCCGTTTTCAGCTGAGAGTTTTTCTGCGTGCCAGTGCAAGTATGTCTTGGAGTTAACCCGTAAATCCACCGCTACGTCCCAGACTTCGCCGCGTATACAGCTCACGAGTTTCATTTCGGCGTACGGCGGCCACTGAAAATGCATTCCGCGTATGACGCCGCGCTGTGCAGTTTGTGTGAGGTTGATCTGTGCAATCGGTTTATACCATCCGGCGGTCGCCATTTCTTCAGCGCAAAACATCCTCGAGAGAAAACCTCGGGGGTCGCCGAGGCACTGCCTCGTGACGCACTGCAACCCTGCAAGCGGTGTATCAGTGACGCTAAAACGGCTCATGTGCTCGCTTCGTAAAGGGCGATGTCCTTAGCACACAGCACCCGCGCGTCCGCCCCTTCGGCCTGTGCGCGATACCATGCAAACGTTTGTTCGATGCATTGTTTAAGTGGCCAGCGTGGACGAAACCCGAGTGTGTGTGTGGATTTGGCAATATCGAGTGCTAGCAAGCCGGCTTCATGCAGGCCTTCTTGACCATCGCCATAGCAAACGTCCCCCCTCTTATACACGGCACGCGCCTGATCAATCACTTCTTGCACGGTGGCCGCTTCTTGCGATTGCGGCCCGAAGTTGTATGCGCCAGCCAGTGCAGGCTGGCCGTATAGATGTTCTGCAAGCTGCAGATAACCGCAGAGAGGCTCCAGAACATGCTGCCATGGGCGTACTGCCAGTGGCCGACGGATCTGCAATACTTCACTGGCTTGCCAGGCCCGTACCGCGTCAGGAATCAAGCGGTCTTCAGACCAATCGCCACCGCCGATCACATTGCCGGCCCGAGCGCTGGCCACCGCCACGCCCTGTTTAGCGAGAAACGCCTTGCGATAACTCTCAATCACCACTTCGCAGGCGGCCTTGCTCGCGCTATAGGGGTCGTGCCCGCCGAGCACATCGCTTTCGCGGTAAGGCCACTCCCACTCATTGTTACGGTAGACCTTGTCCGTAGTGATCATGACCGCCACTTTCACGCTGGCGACATCACGCAGACTATCGAGCAGGTTGGCAGTACCCATGACATTGGTCGCATAGGTTTCCAAAGGCTGCCGGTAACTCGCCCGCACCAAGGGTTGGGCCGCCAGATGAAACACAATCTCTGGCCGTGTGTCTTTGACGAGCGCGGCAAGCTGGCTTGCGTCGCGAATATCGCCTAAATGACTGTCACATAATGCTTCGATACCGGCGAGCGTAAACAGGTTGGGTTGCGTAACGGGCGCGAGAGAATATCCGGTTACCTTAGCGCCCATCTGCCTTAACCAAACTGTCAGCCATGCCCCTTTGAAGCCGGTGTGCCCTGTTACAAGCACACTTTTACCTCTCCAGAAGTCCTGGTCAGGCATGATTACCAGTTTTTCCACGGCGCTTTACCACTTGCCCAAAGATCTTCGAGCAAGTTCTTTTCGCGCAAGGTATCCATCGGTTGCCAGAACCCATTATGCTCAAAGGCCATCATCTCGCCTTCAACGGCAAGCTTCGTCAAAGGCTCACCCTCCCAACTGGTGTGGTCGCCTTCAATCAAATCCAGCACCCGAGGTGACAACACGAAAAAACCACCGTTGATGACACCACCGTCGCCACGAGGCTTTTCTACAAAACCAGTCACCTGGTTATGTTTTCTCTCGATCGCACCATAACGACCCGGTGGCTGCACAGCAGTGACCGTCGCTTTTTTACCGTGATTTCGGTGAAAGGCAATGCTTGCCCTGATATCAAGGTCGCTCACGCCATCACCGTAGGTAAAACAGAATGCCTCTTCATCTTGAACATACGGGGCCACGCGCTTGAGGCGACCACCGGTCAGAGTATCGTCTCCGGTGCCAACAAGGGTTACCCGCCAAGGTTCGGCGTTACGCTGATGTACTTGCATTTCATTATTACGCATGTCGAAGGTCACATCTGACATGTGCAGAAAGTAGTTAGCAAAATATTCCTTGATCACATAGCCTTTGTAACCACAGCAAATCACAAACTCATTGACTCCGTGCGAGGAATACATTTTCATGATGTGCCACAGAATCGGTTTGCCGCCGATTTCGATCATGGGTTTGGGCTTGAGGTGGGTCTCTTCGGAGATTCGCGTGCCGAAACCGCCGGCCAAGATTACTGCCTTCATAAGTTAGCTCTTTGTAGGTTAAACATTGAACCGAGATTGTTCATTAGG
>CAIZGG010000401.1 GCA_903932425.1 uncultured beta proteobacterium
CACTGGCCTTGCATGAACCCCGTTTTCATGGGAATGAATGGAGTTACTTAAAGGAATGCCTTGATTCAACCTTTGTGTCGTCTGTAGGCAAGTTTGTTGATCGTTTCGAGGATGACTTGGCGAACTTCACTGGTGCCAAACGGGCGGTTGCCGTGGTCAATGGCACTGCCGCACTGCATGTAGCCCTGCGCTTAGCTGGTGTCGAAACTGGCGACGAGGTTTTGTTGCCAGCACTCACCTTCATCGCCACCGCCAATGCAGTGGCCTATTGCCAGGCAACTCCACATTTTGTTGATAGCGAAGAGCGCTCGCTTGGCATGGATGCAGTCGCCGTACGTGAATATCTGTCAACAATTGCAGAAATACGTAACGGTCAATGCGTCAACCGTAGGACCGGCCGAGTCATCCGCGCAATGGTGCCGATGCACACCTTTGGACATCCGGTCGATATAAATGCGCTTTTGGCTATAGCACATGATTTCCACTTGCAATTGATCGAAGACGCCGCTGAATCCCTGGGCAGCATCGTGGGCGGACAGCACACTGGTACTTTTGGGCTGATGGGCACCTTGAGTTTCAATGGCAACAAGACCATCACCACAGGTGGCGGTGGTGCCATCCTGACCAATGATGTCGAACTGGGCAAACGGGCAAAACACATCACTACGACGGCCAAGTTGCCCCATCGCTGGGACTTTGTGCATGATGAGGTGGGCTTCAACTACCGGTTGCCCAACTTGAATGCGGCGTTGGGTTGTGCGCAACTTGAGCAGCTGCCAGGTTTCTTGCGTGACAAGCGACGCCTATTTGAACAGTATCAGGCAGCTTTTGCAAAGGTACCAGGTGTGCACCTAGTTTCCGAGCCAGCTGGTTGCAGTAGCAACTACTGGTTGCAGACATTGCTGCTGGATAAAGCACACGCCGGCCAGCGTGATGCGGTGTTGTCTGCTACAAATGACGCTGGCTTAATGACGCGCCCGATCTGGGCGCTGATGAATAGCCTGTCTATGTATGGCAACGCGCCTTGTGCGCCATTGCCAGTGGCCGAATCGTTGGAGCAACGAGTGGTAAATATTCCTAGCAGTTCCGGCCTTGGTTCTCTTTCCTGATAGATCACGTGGCAGAAATCGAATTTTCTTGGGCTCCGGATATGGCTGGTGCAATTGCCCCCGTATACATGGGTCATGCATATCAAACCATGCTATCTAAAAACGATGGTAGCGAAGCACGTCTGCTCGAATGCAGGACGCGAAGTGCAACCAGCTACTTACCCATGCTAATTAGAGACTTAGGGGATGGTTGCAAAGAGGCTTATTCTGCATACGGGTACGGCGGCTTGCTCGGCAACTTAACACTGCGCGAGCCAGAGGTTGACCTTTTGCGGCTTTTCTTAGCCACTGAGTTTATTTTGGCTATCTTTATCCGCCAATCCCCCTTCCTATCTAATCAGGACCAGTGGCCTTCTGGCTTAACTGAATTGAACCGGTACACCTATTCCACAGCCCTACAGACTTCAGATAGTTTTGACACTTTTTTAAAGGGTATTCCGCAGAAATTGCGTTGGTCGGCAAACTACGCTCGTCGCGCCGGACTCCAAGTCACCTTTTGCCCCCTGTCTGAATGTCCGACAGACCGATTGCGTGCGTTCTACGAACTTTATTCCGGGTTGATGCGGCAAAAACAGACCTCGGACTATTACCATTTCTCAGAAGACTTTTTCATTGAACATGGTTGCGCACTCAGTGGACATTGCGAGTTGGCCGAGATTCGTGATAACGAAAACGGCAATCTGCTTGCTGGTGCATTCTTCCTGCTTGACGAAACAGGCTGGGTTCACTATCACCTGAGCGCAGCAACTTCGAGTGTCATGAACCGACAGGGCATGGAGCTATTAATGGCCTCGGCTCTCCATCGCTACGGCAAAGGTGGCTACCGCCACA
>CAIZGG010000402.1 GCA_903932425.1 uncultured beta proteobacterium
GGTTTTGAACGAACTAGCGTATGGTTTTGCTGCAGTCGGCGATTTCATCTCTGTTAACGCCGTTCGTGGGCAACTACAAGCCTTGAATCGACTTGAAGGCCTCGCAGATTTCGCGCGCGTTGATTTTTCGACTCACTTTGCAGAGAAAGCCAAGAAGCGTAACGTCAGCTCAGCGCACATTGCCGAGCGCTTCGATACTGCTCTAGGCGTCGTCCATCAGCAAGGTTTCACTCCGTTAACAAGTGAATTTATCTTAGACGAGTGGGACACGACCGCCTCTTTACGTTTTGTGGTGGAGGGCACCACCCAACAACGTACACACTTGGGAGGATGCATCGCCGATACCATCGTGGGACAGTACGATGATGATCTGGGCGATTTGATCACCTTTGGGGTCACCCCGCCGTCAGAATCTGCCTATGCCGTCTAGCCCGCAAGAGCTTTTGGCTGCGGCGCAGGGTCTAGCGACTGCATCTACCGAACCCTTGCTTCGGGCCGCCGTGAGTCGGGCCTACTACTATGCTTATCACCACGGCAGAGTAGCTGTTCAAAAAGAGCTACCACTGATCAATGCTTTAAGTGTGGGGGGCGTAGGTGGTTCGCACGAACAACTCATTACAAAAATGTTGATGGCTAAGACCCCACGGTGGACTGGTGTGGCTTATCGGCTACGAGAGTTAAAATCAGAGCGTGTGACGTCAGACTATGAATTAGATTCTGAGGTCACTCTGGCCAAGGCATGCCAAGCGGTCGACAAAGCTAAAGAAATTTTCAACTTACTCGCTTGATCGTGCGATTGGGGTGCCTTACTCTCAGATCAAATACGATCAAACTCAATGGCTGTTGGCGCCGATCCAATATTGAGCACTGCTCAATTTTCGATCGGCGTCAACACAGGTCGGGCACAGGATTTCGTTGGCCCGCCGCGCTCGGTTGTGGACCCAAGCGGATCTGGCAGCAAAGATTGGTGTCAGCGTGAATACGTTGGTGAGCATTGAAAAAGGTCGTGCCACGGTCGCTTTTGGTTTGATTGTCAAGGCGTTGTGGGCCTTGGATTGCTTAGAGGGGCTTGAGCAAGTCGCTAAACCTGAAGACGATGGTGCTATACAAAGAGCCGCTTCCAGAAATATGCCTTTACGGGTGCGAGAGCGAAATGAATAAAGACCGAACGGTTTGGGTCTGGCCGCCTGATCAAGGTAGGCCCACTGAGTGCGGCACTTTTCAATGGAAACCGGGTGCGGGGCGGTTTATTTACTCGCCTGCCTATCAAGGCTCAGCACATGCTGTTGCTCTTGATCCCGTCAAACTTGGTTTCAATCGTAGGGCGCACCCGCTTAAAGAGGACATGTGGAATGGCTTGTTTGGCGTCTTTCGTGATGCTTCGCCGGAAGGTTTTGGGTTAGATCTTTTACGTTGGAAGCATAACCGCGATGACTTAGACGAGATCGATCGGTTAGGGCTGTCGTCGGGCGATGCTGTGGGTGCCCTTGAGGTGTGCACCGAAGAAGAACTTGAGCGAAAGCTGGCTTATGTGCCACCGCCGTTAAAAGTTCTCAATGACCTGATGCAGACTGACGACCTTGAAATGACCTCGTCAAAGCTGATTCA
>CAIZGG010000403.1 GCA_903932425.1 uncultured beta proteobacterium
GTGCCATTCACAACGCGCACCAACATGACAACGCCTACGTAATTGTCAAACCAGGAGTCAATAATCAAGGCTTGCAATGGATCTTCTGCATTACCCTTTGGCGGCGGCACTCTGGCGATCATTTCCTCGATGACATCCGCAACACCCAAACCTGTTTTGGCTGAGCAGGTGACGGCCTCAGAAGCATCGATACCAATGACGTCTTCAATTTCTTTTTTGGCGCGCTCAGGATCGGCTTGCGGCAAGTCTATCTTGTTGAGTACTGGTACAACCTCAACACCTAACTCAAGCGCCATGTAACAGTTGGCAACTGTTTGCGCTTCAACACCTTGACTGGCATCTACGACTAACAAGGCACCTTCACAGGCAGACAAAGAGCGACTGACCTCATAAGAGAAGTCAACGTGTCCTGGGGTGTCAATCAGGTTGATGTGGTAAATCTTGCCGTCTTTGGCTTTGTAATTTAACGCTGCGGTTTGCGCCTTAATAGTGATGCCGCGCTCACGCTCAATATCCATTGAGTCTAGAACTTGTGCTTCCATTTCACGATCAGAGAGACCGCCGCAGAGTTGAATAATGCGATCAGCAAGCGTCGATTTGCCGTGATCGATATGGGCGATGATAGAAAAATTGCGGATTAAATCCATAGCGTCTTAATAGGTCATTCAAAAAACGCCTTGTCAGAACGCACCACGATGATGCGCTGCAAAAAGTCGTCTTAAAGTGATTGTAATGGGTGGCGCCTAAAAGGCGCCAAACCTCTTTTTTAGGCCCAAAATGGGGTTATTTAGGCCTTACAGGAACGACTAAAGTGCTGTCAGCGCGGCGGATAAAGACCGGTACAGCCTTATTAGCGTCCAAACCCTTAACTAGAGCCTCAAACTGCTTAACGCTCGTAATATCGGCATCTGCCACCCGAATAATGACGTCACCCGGTCGAATCCCCGCTTTTGCCAAAGGGCCATCCCCTAAACCGGTCACCTCAACCCCGCCCTTGATATTCAAATCCTTCTTTTTGGCATCCGATAGTTCACCAACAACAACTCCCAGGGTATTGGCGCTATTGCCATTTGCCGCAGGGGCATCTGCCTTTTTATTAGCCGCCTGAGTAGATTCGGTATCAGTTACAGTGACCGTTAAATCACGGGCTCCGCCTTTACGCCAAACTTGTACTGGCACAGAAGTGCCGGGCTTCGTTTCGCCAACTACTCTTGGTAAGTCGGTTGATTTAGAAATCTCGCGCCCGTTGAAGCTGAGAATCACATCCCCAGCTTCAATGCCGCCAGCTGCTGCTGGCCCACCTGGCTCGACATTGCGAACATATGCGCCGCGAGGCTTACCTAAACCGAGACTCTCAGCAACTTCTTTTGTCATCTCACCCAAAGCAACACCAATTCGGCCGCGAGTCATCTTGCCATTAGTACGCAATTGATCTGCAACACGCATTGCCTCATCAATCGGAATTGCAAAAGAGATGCCCATATAGCCACCAGAGCGACTAAATATTTGTGAGTTGATACCAATCACTTGACCAGCAGTATTTAAAAGTGGCCCCCCGGAGTTTCCTGGATTCACAGCAACGTCAGTCTGAATAAAAGGTAAGTAGTCACCTGTATCGCGACTCTTCGCCGACACAATACCTGCAGTCACCGTATTCTCAAGGCCGAACGGGGAGCCAATTGCCAGGACCCACTCACCTACTCGCACCTTGGATGAATCACCTAAAGGTAGCTTTGGTAAATCACGCGCTTCAATTTTGACGACTGCAACATCGGTACGCTTATCCATGCCAAGTAACTTTGCTTTGAACTCGCGCTTATCAGTCAGGGTTACATAAATAGTGGTGGCGCCCTCAACAACATGAGCATTAGTCAAAATCAAACCATTGGATTCAATAATGAAGCCAGAGCCTACACCACGATCTGCTTCTTGCGGTTTGCCCGGATTAGGTTGCGCTGGTTTAGGTCCATTTGGAATTCCCGGAATAGGTACGCCAAAGAAACGGCGGAA
>CAIZGG010000404.1 GCA_903932425.1 uncultured beta proteobacterium
CTACAGATATTATCGGTGTCAGTTTTTGAGAAAACCGAGCTTTCATGCGCCTTTCAAGGCGATGCACTCTCAACAGATTTACCTGACCCCGCTAACCAATTGAATTTATTCGGAATTTAGCCGGACACTACTGTGCTTACATATTTTCAAGTAGCTTACATATTCATCAGGTGATTCTTGAAAGATTCTTTTGATCAAGTTGTAACGTGTCAGTCTGTAGCAGCCCTAAAGGCCTACGATCACGCGGTCGATTGTCAACTGCATGCTTGGCCGGGTGCGCCTGCTGCGATCGAACGGGCACTTGAACACGCCCCTGACTTTGCGTTGGCACATAGCACTCGTGCTTTGCTCTTGCTATCGGCGGGTCGCGGCGCAGAGGCGCGCGAGGCCTCTAAACAGGCACTGCTCTTAGCCAAGGCACTGACAGAACGCGAGCAGTCTCATCTGGGTATCGTCAATCTCATACTTGAAGGCCGCGCAGCAGCAGCCCTCACAGGCGTTCGTGCACACGCTGAACAATGGCCGCGCGACGCACTCGTCATGTCGCTTGCGTTGGGTGCATTCGGGTTAATTGCCTTCAGCGGTCAAGCGGATCACGATCAACAACGTTTTGATTTTGTACAAAAGATCGCCTCTAAGTATCCAACTGATCATCCTTGGTTACTGAGCCATCAGGGCTGGGTATTGATTGAAACGAACCAGCCTGAGGCTGGCTTGCCTTTTGTTTCACGCAGCCTAGAACTGCGGCCTGCGAATGGCAATGCCGCCCACGTCATGATGCATGCAAGGTTTGAGCTGAACGATCCCGAACGTGCGATGGATTTTTCTCATACATGGTTAAGCCTTTACCCCGATACGGCTATGCTTTTTGGTCACATCCATTGGCACACAGCACTTTGCGAACTTCAGTTGGGTCAAACAGCGGCAGCAGTGAATCGGTTGCTCACGATCATCGAGCCTCATCTTGCCCACGCACCGGGCTTGGTGGGTATGACAGACACTACGTCGTTGTTGTGGCGCTTGAAACTAATGGGGCTTAGAGATTTAAACTGGAGCGCCGCCGAAAGATTTACGCAAGACAAGTTTCCACACGGGGGCAATGTTTTTGCAGAGATCCACTTAGCCATGCTGGCGGCTGGTACTGGGCAGCTCAACGCCCTGAACGAATGTCGCCTGCGTTTGCAAAAACACGCGGATGCGGGCCATGGGGGAGCCCCAAGCGCTTTAGCCTGGGTGGACGGCCTAGCGTCGTGGCTATCGGGGGATATGTCAACGGCACGCCAGAGCTTAACTCAGTGCGCCGAGCACGCAGTTACCTTGGGAGGCAGTCACGCTCAGCGTACTGTTATCGCACGAACCCTGGCTTCGATCGCTTGAGTCACGAGCAGGCTTGGTGACGTTTACTTAGAAGGTCTGATTGAAAGCTGCGCAAGATCAACGACTTCATTACTAGAGTCGTCGTAGCCGTCATATTTCACTAAATATTTTTTATCGGCTTGTTTCCTCAGAACCGAAGCTGGATACTGTTTGCCATCCTTCCAAAGCACTAGCACTCGCATATGCTCTGGTTTGACCCACCCATTATCTTCGTTGCCATAGCCGTCGTAATGAACAAGACAAGCATCGGGCCGAACATCAATCACAGTGCCTGCGTACCATTTCTTATCCTGCGGCCAGAAGAATCGGCTCTTTACACCCACCGCACACAGCGAAGAAGTGTTTTTGCCAGCTGCTGAGGGGGTTGCTCCTGCTGAATCAGTCGTGGCGGCCGCGGGGGGGGGCGCAACTCTTGTCGTTGGAGGGCTCCCGGAGTCACCGCACACTGCTGACTTAAGTTTGGCCACCATCGAGAACGGAAGTGAGCCTGCCGACATACTTTGATCGGCGCTCTCTACATTAAGCTTTTGGAAATCTTTATAAAGTTCAGACGGAAAGTCCTTGCCTTTACCGCTTAAGTTCGGAGCTTCGTAGGCGGTCATCTTCACAAAACTGAATTGACTCGCTTTGCAGTCGAATTGAATTTCCGACAGCATCGACCGAATGCCAAAATCGTCCGCCTTAGCAAACGTACCAAACACTTTTACGGTTACCAGGTCACCGTTTTTGGTCGATGCAGGTGAGTACATCACATCGTAAGCGGGTTCCAATGGAGTCGCTGTCGATGTCCCTAATTTCACTGCGTCAGCTGGTACCTGCGAAAACGCACTTACTGAGAACAACGACGCAAATGCAAAAAACACAAAGTTTGGTAGCAATCGCATCGCCGATCCCCTCGATAAGCTTGGTGTCTTGATGATATTTAGTCGTACTTCACTGTTGAATCGGTGATGTAGAGGTTGTTAGCCTTACAGAAGTCAGCCTCATAGTCGTACTTAAAGCCATCATCCGCCTCGACATGAAACTGAATCGTGCAGGGGCCTTCGTTGTGACCAAAGTGCATGTCGTACACTCCACCCGGTTTGATCTTGTCACCTTTGCCAAGCCAGTTCTTACCCCAAGAACCACCTTCCTTGGTTTGAAACATAATAATGCTGTGGCTGCTACCGTTATGCAGATGAAAATCAGCCCAAGCGCCCGCGTGGGCAACCGTGATTGCGCCAAGTGTCAACGCAGAAATGACTGCAGCTTTTGTAAAAACTTTTTTCATGACCAGTTTCATGATGAATGACCTTTGTTAATTAACATGGTGTTTGAGTTGAGCGCAAACGAGCCTGAAATAGCGCAACAATTTATAACAAAAAAGTATATGTTTGTACGCCACATAACCTATAAACCGTAAGGTTAATATCGCTCGAATCGCTTTGTTTTGGCCAAGGTTTTCTGATCAATAATCGCTAAGATTTTATTAGTAACTCAAAACCAGATTCTGCTGGGGCAACGATACCCGCAAAAATCAACGGCTCTGCCCCGTGGTTATAGACGCCATGAATAGCCCCAGTTGGGGCAATGACAATGTCACCCGCCTTGATGATCTTGGTGTTGCCCTCTTTATCAAGTTGATAAGTGCCCGTGCCTGACAAAATCACCCAAGTATCTTGTCCTGTCGGGTGCGAGTGTGCGGGCAAATGCTGCCCAGGTTTCACGTGCCAAGCAATGACTGCCGTGTCTTGCGTACGCGAAACGACAGATCTGATGGGTTCTTGATCAGCGGGCTGCAAATAATCAGCGAGGGCAAAAATACGTTCTGTTGACATACAAACCTCCTTGAGGCGATGAAAGACTTATGAACCGGATTCAAGCAATTTCTATGCCAATCGTTTCCTGTTAGGGTATTGTGCTGATATGAAATCTACCACTGAAGCCATGACAAACTTTGCCGAAGTACATCCCCTAAATGCCTCACCCGAGATCGCAGCCATCTACGCCGACATTCGTGCAGTATCAGGTTTGTCAATGGTGAATTTGATCTGGCGCCATTTTGCGACTTTTCCTGAGATCATCCAATGGGCTTGGAAAGGTGTCCGCCCATTAGTGGCGTCGCAAGAATTGGTTGCGTCGCGTCAACGCTTAATTAACGCAATCGAACTTCCTTCACTGCAACCAATCACTTTTGAAGCATGGCAGTCTCTTGGACTCAGTGCCCCTGCGTTAGCCGACATGCGCACGATCACGAGCGACTATATTCGCGGCAACTGCACCAATATTATCGTGCTGACTGCGCTGAGATTACGTCTTGAAGGAATCGATCAAGCCTCGCCCAAACTATCAGTTGGATCAACTCCAAAACAAATGGCGCCTTTGGCCCCCTTACCTCGCATCGAAACGCTAGAACCCAGTCTTGCAGCTTCCATTCGCTCGCTTGCCAATCATCATGAGGGTGCCCAAGGTGGCATTATCCCCAGCCTCTACCTAGAACTTGCCCGCTGGCCAGCCTTGGCCGAGGTATTTTCTAGCTGGCTTGGCGCGCTTTACGACCCGAAGGCAATGCGCACGGCACGCGCAAGCACCTGTCGCGCAGCAGAGGCAGAAGCAATGACAATGCTGCCGTCGCTAGACTTGCCACCGCCTAACGTCAGCCAGATCCGGCCTGCGCTTGACCGATTCACCCGCTTGATTATCCCTGATCTCACACCGGTATGTGTTGCCCTGCTGAAGGTATTGCCCCTGCGCTAAAGCGGGTGATTTTGAATTCATCGTCACGAGACTTCAGTCATTGAGTTAAACCTACTGCGTCTTTTTACACGTTGCAGTGAGATTGCGACCACTACTTTGGCATCGGCGGCTTTGTCTCTAAAAATGACGGCCGTGCAGAAATCGCTTCAAACCAACTATTCAATTTAGGATGCTCTGGGCGCCATGAAAACTCAGGTATCAAATCCGCGAAGCCCAAGGTGCACCCAAACACAATTTGAACCATGTTTAGTTGGCCATGAAATAGCGGGTGATTGATTTGTTGTTCCCAAAGAGTCAGTAAACGCTGGGCGCGATCAGTTTCGTGGAGAACGATTTTGGGCGACTGCTCGTTTACGGGGCGCCATTTTTCGCGCCCGAGTACCGCCAGGCCATCAAGCGTGCTGCGCACAAGTGCCTCAAGACGCTTGGCTTCAAAACCTGCGCCGCCTGCGGGCAACGCAAAGCTAGGCTGACCCTCGAGATGATCAAGATAAGACGAGATCAAACCCGAATCTTCAAGAGCCAGCCCATCATCACAGACTAAATATGGCACCCTTCCCGACGGATTAATCTGATAGTAGGGGCTATCGGTCGTACGAGTCTTCGCGGGGATCACTTCGACTTTTTCTGATAAATTTTTCTCGATGACTACGATGCGTACGATTCTGGCATAAGGTGAACCTGGGCTGATATAGAGTTGCATGGTCGGTCTCCTGTCGTATATTTTTTGGGCTGATCGTAGTGCTTCGAGATTGAGTCTAAGTGATCAGACAACGGGATTGCTAAAAAATGGGATTGCTAAAAAATGGGATTGCTAAACGCGCTGACTCAGCAGCGTCTTGGGCACGCATTTTTCATCGTCTGCGGCCCAGATGACACTTACTTCGGCACTCGATACATCGCGCAAATCTTGTTGCCGATTGGGTCGCGCATATAGGCGAGATACAGCTTGCCTGCAGGGCCCTCGCGATAGCCAGGGGGATCTTCACAGGTTGTGCCGCCATTCGCTATACCCGCAGCGTGAAACGCATCGACCTGCTCTGGCGATTGCGCCAAAAAGCCGATCGTCCCGCCGTTAGCTGGCGTGGCCGCTTTGTTATCAATCGGCAGTGAAAACGCAAACACCCCCGACGGCGTACGATAAAAATAGCGAATGTCTCGATTCATGACACCTGGTGCAATACCCAAGGTATCAAAACAGGCATCATAGAATTTGCGCGACGCTTCTAAATCGTTTGCGCCTACCATTACGTGACTGAACATGTTTGCTCCAAGAATTGTGGTTTAGACAAATAAGCGTAACCCAAAATGAAAGACTTCAAACGTTTTCCTGGGTAGTGCTGCACCCTCACGCAGTAGACCTGCGTGTTAATCTTTCTCGCCTGTACTTTTTTCTTTTGGGGCGCCTGTGTCCCCCACGCAACAATTAGTCGGGCAGAACATATAACACCGTGCCCTAAGGGCCCGGCATTAAAACCGCGATCTTTATCGAATATTTTGAGAGCACACCTCTAATGAAATCTTACTGGATCAACAAAACCCCGAACGGTACCGAGCTTGAACTGCGCGAGCTACCGATACCCACGCCCGGCCCTGAACAGGTGCTGGTGCGGGTGCGTGCAACCAGCATTAATCGCGGCGACATCATGGGCGCCATTAAGCTACATAGCGCCAAGGGTGGGCGTCCCGCTGGCGTCGATGGCGCCGGCGAGGTAGAAGCAATCGGTGCCAATGTTCACGGAGTTGCAGTCGGCGACCGCGTCATGTTCCGCGCCAAGGGCTGCTTTGCTGAACACGTTGTTGTCGACTCAACCTTGCTCACGCCGGTTCCAACTTGTCTGAACTGGGAACAGGCTGCCGTGATTCCGATCGCCTATATCACCGCCTACGAGGCACTTTTGCAATTCGGTGGTCTGCAACGCGACGACTGGGTGTTGATTGCAGGAGCATCTTCTGGCGTCGGTGTCGCAGCGATACAGATCGCAAAGATGTGCGGTGCCAAGGTCATCGGTACTTCCGGATCCGCAGAAAAGCTTGCGCGCTTGAAGGAGCTCGGGCTCGACGCTGGCATACTGACGCGTGGCGAAAACTTTACAGAGGAAGCGCTGAAGATCACAGGTGACGCCGGTGTCAAACTTGCTGTGAATCTGGTGGGCGGCAGCGCCTTTGCAGGGTGTCTTGGAGTACTCACTGATTTCGGCCGTCTGGCAGTTGTGGGCTACGTTGACGGACAGATGTTGACGGGGCTTGATATTGAGCCAGTGCACGGCAAACGCCTGCAGATTTTTGGGCTGTCGAATGCACCGCTATCGACGGCGATGCGTGCGGTTGCGCAACGTGGCTTCGAACGCGATGTTATGCCCGCTATTACCGACGGTCGCATCGTCCCAGTCATTGATCGCACATTTTCCTTTGATGAACTGCCGGCTGCCAAGCAATACGTCGAACAAAATACCTTGTTAGGTAAGGTCGCCATCCGGTTTGCCTGATTTTCTCCTGACACCATATTTTTGCTTCATAACAGACGCCCAAACTGCAGAGTGGTTTAGATGAATTACGTTCGCCGCATGACCGTCAACTCATTAGTGACCACCTGCATTGCGCTCGCGCTCGGCGTAGCCAGTGCCTACGCACAGCAATCGCCGGTGCGCCCAACTCGGTTAGTGATCCCGCTGACGGCGGGCGGCGGCGCAGACACCACAGCGCGCATCCTTGCGCAAAAATTGTCCGAGAACACCGGCCAGAGTTTCATTGTCGAGAACCGACCGGGAGCCGGCGGTAACATCGCTTTCGATTACGTCGCCAAGGCGGATCCTGACGGCTACACGTTGCTTTACAGTCCGATCGGTTTTGCTATTAACCCCACTCTGTTTGAAAAGGTCAATTACCGGATCGAGGATTTCGTGGGCGTCTCATACATCGGCGACGCACCACTGCTGCTCGTTGCGAATAATGCATTACCGGTGCGCAATATTGGTGAGCTCATCGAACTCGCCAAAGCACGTCCTGGTGAGGTGCGTTTCTCGAGCTCGGCGATCGGCAGCTCATCACATCTAGCCAGCGAAGTGATGCGCATGATGGCGGGCGTTGAAATGTTGCATGTACCTTACAAGGGTGGGCCGCAGGCTCTACAAGACGTGATCGGTGGCCAGATTGAATTCGCCACAATCGCGATGCCAGAAGCTCTGCCACATGTACGTGCCGGCCGCGTGCGCGGGCTCGGCCAAACCGGTATCAAGCGTTCGTCCATTGCGCCAGACATCCCGACGTTTGATGAGTCGGGATTGAAGGGCTATACCGTCATGACGTGGTACGTAGTGTTTGCTCCGGCAAAAACACCAGCCGCGATGGTTCAACGCGTGCACGAAGAATTCGACAAGGCCCTCAAGGTTCCAGAGGTGCAAGACCGTCTGCGCGAGGCTGGCATTACTGAAATCGTCAACGGCACACCAGACGTAGCCACGAAATTCGTACAGAGCGAATACCAGCGCTGGGGGAAAATCGTGCGCGAATTAAAACTGAAAGCGAATTAGGTTTTATCGGCTTTTTGACCTGCTATCCAAGTCTCTGACATCTTGATTGAACTGATCGAATTAATTGCAGTCTTGAATGGATCACTTTCGAGGATGGTGAGATCCGCTTCTTTGCCGATTTCAAGCGTGCCCAGCATATGCTCCATCCCTATGTGCCGAGCTGGATTGATTGTGATGGCACGCAAGGCCGTATCTAGGTCTACGGCTTGCTGGGCGCCAACAATAGATCCATCAGCAACGCATCGACGCTCAAGCTGAATCTGGACATGTCGCAATGGGTTTAAGGGGAGCCCTGCCGCAGGATTGTCTGAATGGACAGAGTACTGAAGCCCTGCCCGATGAGCCGCACCGCACGGGATCATAAATTCAGCGCGCGCGGGCCCAAAGATTGAATCTCTGTAGGCAGCGCCATAGAGATAAACAAAGTCGGTCATGAACGTCACTTCATAGCCCAGCTTTTTGATGCGTTCGAGTTGGTCTTGACGCACCATCGTTGCGTGCTCAACACGCATGAGGCCCATAGCTGGATTCGCGCCATACACAGCCTCAAGGGCATTGAGATATTCATCGATCGCTGCGTCACCCTGACAGTGCGCCAGCATCGTCCAGTCTGCCGCCTTTACCTTTTTACATATCTCAATCATCTGCTCTTGCGTATAGCTCTTGGTGCCCTGTTTGTCGGTGTTCAGATAAGGGTGCGTTTGCGCGGCAGACTCAGCTTGATTAGAGCCGTCCAACACTTCATCCCGAATAATGAAAACCGACTATTCGGCAGGATTCGCGCTCGGTTCGAGGGGCCAAGGGAGGTGTACTGCTTGCTCTCTTCGACAGCGTCTGAACTAAAACTTGCGCTCATTCGGATCGGCAAATGGTTGGAAAGCTTTGCCAGAGACTCTACCCACTGCGGCTTAACGGTGCCTGGTTCATGCACAGTCGTCAAACCGGACGCAGCGGCTTGCTTCGCATACTGAATAACCGCTTTTTCTAGCAACTCTGCATTAGGCTTGGGAATCGCCAAATCCAAAATCTTCATCACCGCTGGTTCGTTGTAAATCAATCCATTCAAATGGCCATCACGATCACGTCCAAAGTAGCCTCCCCCTGGGATCATTCCGATGTTCTGAGGAATGTTGGCCTTCGAAAAAGCCATCGCGTTGGCAGCACCAACGTGACCATTCACATAAAAAAGAAATATCGGGTGGGTCGTTGAAATATTGTTCAACTCAGCCATCGACCAATCGCCACCTTGAAGCAAATTGTCATAGGCACCAAACGCCAGCCATTGGCCTGCGGGCGTTTTAGCAGCAGTCGCTTTCATAAAAGACGCGACTTCAGCTTTTGATTTGTATGTTGAAAAGCCTACATTGACCAGCAATTGATTAAATAGGCTACTGAGGACAACATGGTTATGTGGATCAATAAACCCAGGAAAGACCGCTCTTCCCTCAAGATTGATAAGCGTCGGCTTATTGTTTGCCAGACTCATGACCTGATCAACCGAACCGGTTGCCAAAATTTTCCCGTTGCGTACGGCAAGCGCTTCAACTTTTTCCGCTTTGCCTGACATCGTATAAATCGGAAATCGAGCCGTTACGAAATACCGTGTCCGAGGCCTCTACACTTTGCGCAGACAAACTCGCATGAAAGGCAGCTGTCACTGAGCCCGCACCGGCAAACAGCATCATCCGTCGGCGCTTATCTGAAAACTCAGCGGTCAAGTGTTCGGAAAATTCGGATTTTCTACACCACATGCACATCACTGAGCCCCTCAAATATGTTTGATTTGACGCATGTTAGTACTATTTTTTGCGCCTCTGTTTACCGCCTGCTCCGTTGACCATTTATTAGTTTTTGTGCTTTCAGGCGTTAAGCGCTTAGTTGAAGCCACTCAGTAGCGCGGATTGGCATTTCCTCGATCAGTGTATTCCTCTTCGTAGACTTGCCATTTGCAGTGTCATATCGCTGGCCAAGTACGATTTAAAGGTTATGCTACAACCCACATTACAAAAAATACAAAATAAAAAATAGAACCAGCCGGAGCTCAACATGTACCGCTTAGCCCTTTTCGGTCTTTTGATTGCGATCACCAGCTTGGGGGCAACAGAATCACGCGCTCAAAGTTTTCCCAGCAAATCAGTACGTCTCATTGTGCCGTTTCCACCCGGTGGTCCTGCTGACGTGTTGGGCCGCCTGTATGCCGAGAAGCTTTCGGCCGTATGGAGTCAACCTGTGGTCGTCGAAAATCGTGCTGGCGCTGCCGGCAATATTGGTTCAGACATGACTGCGAAGGCGAGTCCAGATGGATACACTCTTTTATTAATTGCGAGCAGCCACGTTATTAACAGTGCGTTGTATGACAAACTTCCTTACGATCCGATTAAAGACTTTACGCCCATCTCACAAGTCGCGTACTACTCTTTGGTGTTGGTTGCGCATCCGTCGGTGCCTGCTCAGTCGCTGACTGAGCTCGTCGCCCTGGCCAAAGCGCAACCGGGAAAACTTGCTTTGGTCTCTGCTGGAAACGGTACTCCCACACACCTCACGGCAGAGCTGTTTCGCACCGCTGCTCAGATCGACTTCTTGCATGTTCCGTACAAAGGGGCTGCGCCCGCGACCAATGATCTTCTCGCC
>CAIZGG010000405.1 GCA_903932425.1 uncultured beta proteobacterium
GACGATCTTGTCGGTCTTTGGCTTGGTGGCGCCTGTTGGTACACCCGCTTCCGTGGTCAACAAACTCTCGGCTGCTCTGAGTCAAGCCTTGCGGACTGAGGCCAACCGTAAAAGCATTATTGATTCAGGTGCTCAGCCAGGTGAGTTGGCGGCTGAGGCGTATGCCAAGTACATCGCTGCTGAATCTCGTCGTTGGGAAGGCTTCTTGGCTAAGCACCCAGAGATCATGAAGCAGTGATGCGATTGGCTTGAAGGCTCGGCTTTGCTAAACGCCTCTGGCGATTACAGCGATCGGCGGGCCTCATCCAAATAACTGTGATTGATATAAGACTTCGCTTGTGTATCGGCGCGCTTCGGGATCGCTCTTAACAAAGCACTGATGTCAATTAAGGATTGAATCGATTCTGGATTCGCTTGGGCATCGCGCGGAAAAATCTCGGCTGCCGTGTATTCATCCCAAGCGCGATCCGCATACTCAGCGGTAATGCCGGTTTCAAGCATGGCGATGGTTCGGCAACCTTCTTTGTTCGCAAAAAACCATTCGTGTGCACGAATAAAGGCACGCATGAAGCGAATCACGGTGTCATGGTTTGCGCGGGCCCAGCGGCTATCGATATTGAGTGAAGTAAATTGAAACCACGGAAACTGATCGCGCGGTTCGCACAAAGAGTTAAACCCTTGGTCAAGTGCGATGTAGTTCAAGGGTGCGCCTTGCAGGCCCGCATCGATCTCGCCGCTTTGCAGCTTTTCCCAGCGGGCCAGAATAGGGCCACAGGCCACAATTTTATAATCTTGGGGGTAATGCAAGCCGTGTGCGGCCATCAGCTTCATGACAAGCGAAGAGCTGCCGGCGTCAATCGAAGATACACCGATTGTTCGCCCCTTTAGATCTGCAAACGATTTGACGTCTTTGCCAGAGATCATTGAAAAAGGCAGGCGATTGACATTGCCGCCAATAATTTCGAGATGACCGCCACCTTCACTGTCTAAGATGATGTGTTCGGTTACGCCTAACGCAATATCCATACGACCGTCTTGAAGGCGTCGCCAAACTTCGTCTATGGGCTCGTGTAGGTCGATGGTGACGTCAAGCCCTTCGTCTGTGAACATGCCTTGATGGGCAGCAATCCAGAAGGGCATATTGAAATAATTTCTAGAAATTGCACCAGCAGTAATTTTTTTCATCGCATATCGCTTAAGTCAGTGTCAAACAAATTTACTGTAAAAAGCCCTGCCGTGAGTGGTGCCACTCGCGGCAGGGCTTAACGTTCAAGAACAGAGTCTAGTCTGGTCTTTTGGACAGACTCAGTTTAGTCTTTTGGTGCAAAGTCGATATGTTTTTCAAATACGATTTTGCCTTGTACGTTTTTCACGATGTTGTAGCCGTGCAAGCCATCGCCATTTTTGTCAAAAGTATAGGTGCCTTCAACGCCTTTGTAGCCTTTGATTGCATGCAAGGCTTTGATGATGTCGTCAGGTTTCGTGCTGTTTGCATTAGTAATTGCCAAGGCAAGAAGTTTGACTGAGTCATAGGGCCAAGACGAGTACAGATCAGGTTCAATCTTGTAGGTTGCACGGTACTTGTCAGCGTAGGCTTTGGCCTCTGGGCTCGATTCAATCGCAAAATCGGCAATCGAATAACTGTCATACAGCGCATCGCCCGCTAGTTTCATTGCGGTATCCGTTGACAAAGAGGGCGAACCTACCCATGTTGCCTTGACGCCTAACTGCCGTAATTGCTTGGCGAAGATTCCGACATCGGGCGAGTTGGTGATGTAACTTGACACGATATCTGCGCCTGACTGTTTGATCGCTAAGACGATTGGCGTGAAGTCTTGCGAGTTGCTAGTAAAGCCTTGCACGAGTACAGGAGTAATCCCAAGGGCTTTCAGCGAGTCAACTAGATTGTTTTTGCCACCGTTACCAAAGGCATCGGTTGCGTGGATAACCGCCCATTTTTTGAGTTTTAACGTGTTGACGCCGTAATCAGCGATCACCTTTGCCGAGTAACCATCATTGGGACGCGCTCTGAACAGCCATGGGTTATTGGTGTGGGTCAGCGTGTAATCAGTGCCACCGATCATCATCGGCAGGCCAGCTTTTGCTACCGTGGGAGCAATCGCCTGAATTTGAGTGCTGCGAATCGAACTGATCAGCGCGGTGATATTGCCGCTACTGGTTAGTTTAGATACGGCGAGTACTGAACCCGGATTTGTACTTTGATTGTCTTCTGTTTGGACTTCGATTTTTCTGCCTAGTACACCACCTGCCGCGTTGATTTCGTCAACGGCAAGTTTTGCGCCGTTGATCTGATAGACGCCAGACTCCGCATTGGGCCCAGTGCTTTCGACGACCATACCGAACTTGATCGGATCAGCAGCTTGTGTGTTGAACGACATTGCGAGTAAGGCGCTCGCTGCATATAGTGAAAATTTCTTTTGTTTCATGTGAGTCTCCCAGAGTCTTTTGACGTTCTAAAGTCGAGCAAAAACAGAAAAATACTGAAGCGATAGGTAAACAGTGAAGCGATAGTTAAACAGTACTCGTTATTTTTTTTCCACCACCAAGATAAGCTGAACGTACTTCGTCGTTATTCAGCAGTTCTTTTGGCGTACCTTCGACGGTTAAGTTGCCGGTGACCAAAACATAGCCGCGATCAGCGACAGACAAGGCCATATTGGCATTTTGTTCGACTAGTAAGATCGTCATCCCTCGCTCTCGAATCTTGCGAATGGTTGCGAACAACTGTTGAACGATAAGAGGGGCCAAGCCAAGCGAAGGCTCATCCATGAGCAATAGCTTTGGCTTTGACATGAGTCCGCGTGCGACAGCAAGCATTTGTTGTTCGCCGCCCGACAGACTCCAACCTAAGGCACCCGAGAGTCTTTCTAGAGGTGGAAAGATTTCAAACATTTCGTCAGCTTCAGACTCTAGTGTGCTGCGTGCCACTTTGCCTCGTGCTGAGCTGCCGATCAGTATGTTTTCTCTGACGGTTAGTCCAGGAAAGATGCGACGCCCCTCTGGAACGTGAGCAATACCCATGCTGACTATTTTTTCAGCGGGCATTTTTAATATCGACTGACCTTCAAACAGAATGTCTCCGCTAGTGACCGAGGCAAGCCCCGAGATACTGCGTAGGGTCGTGCTTTTACCAGCACCATTAGCGCCTAACAAGGTCACGATTTCTCCGGCGTTGACATGCAGCGAAATGCCTTTGAGGGCCTGCACGTTGCCGTAATGACTTTCAACTTGACGAAGCTCAAGCAGTGACATGAGAGGCATCCCCCAAATAGGCTGTAATGACATCCGGATGGTTCAGCACATCCGAAGGATTGCCGTCTGCAATCTGTTTGCCAAAATTGAGTACTGTGATTTTGTCAGAGACCTGCTCAATGAGACCAATATCGTGTTCGATCAAAAAGATTGTCAGCCCATGACCACGCAAGCGCTTGAGCAGTGCAACGAGCTCTTGCTTTTCAGTTTGATTCAAGCCGGCAGCCGGTTCGTCTAAGAGTAAAAATGTTGGATGCCCCGCTAAGGCGCGTGCGATTTCGACTAAACGCTGATGCCCATATGGTAGGTTCTGTACGATTACCTCGGCTTGCTCAGCCAAACCGACAAATTTCAGTGCCGACAACGCGCGCGCACGCAGCGCTGCTTGCCCTGGGGCGATGTGATTGTTGGGGCGTTGTGCACCGACCATCACGTTTTCAACCACCGACATTGATGGGAACAATCGAATATTTTGAAAAGTACGGCCTACGCCCAGCCCTGCTCGCTCGTGAGGGGCGAGCTCGGTAATATCTTTACCATCAAATACAATCTTGCCAGCAGTCGTTTTGTAAATGCCGTTCAGCACATTGAGCGTGGTAGTTTTGCCTGACCCATTCGGACCAATCAAAGCGTGCACCGTACCGCGTGCAACGTTAAGCGTAATGCCGTCTACGGCCTTCACTCCACCGAAATGCTTCTGTAAATTTTGCAACTGCAAAATTGGGGTAGGGTCGGTGATCGGAACAGAGATATCAAGGGCTTGGATGCTGTCAAGATCAATGGGCACCGGCTTGCGATATTTTGCCGCTCTTGAACTAATAATCCCCCAGATCCCAGTGGGCAAGAATACCATGATCAGGATAACCGCTAAGCCGTAGGCCGCGAGATAAACCTCTTTCAGAAAGCGCAGCCATTCGGGCAGCAGGATCAACAGACTCGTACCCAATGCACTCCCGAACGCTGATTGCGCGCCCCCGAGAAGCACCATAGTTAAAAATTCAATTGAACGAGAAAAGTTAAAGTTGTCAGGGCTGATATAGGCGAAGCCTGCGGCGTAGAGTGCACCACCTAATCCTGCTAAGCCTGCACTAATGGTGAAAGCGATGACTTTGATTTTTAAACTATCGACGCCAGTGACTTCAGCTGCAAGTTCGTTTTCACGGACGGCACGCATGGCACGCCCAGTACTCGTTTGAGGTAATTGCCAAACAAAATAGATACAAGCGTAAAGAATCAAAGCGCACAAGAATAGATACGCACGATCATCCGAAAGAGCATAGCCAAAAATAGAAGGGCGCTCGATTCCTGCGATACCGTCAGGGCCGCGAGTGAAGTCGATCCAGTTCACTAAGATCAGATCAAAGATTTGTTGAAAGCTAATCGTGATCATTGCCAAATAATGGCCTTTGAGTCTGAGGGTTGTGAGGCCCAACACAAAGCCTGAAATGGTCGCCACGCCAATGCCCATGATCAGCGTGATCCAGAAATTGAGCCCGGGCCCGACTGTACCGAGTGCGACGGCATACGCACCTAAACCAAAAAATGTGGCTTGCGCCAAGTTAATCTGACCGGTGTACCCCAAAACGACTGTCATCCCAAGCACGGCGATTGAATAGGTGATTGCTTGCATGAAAATATTCAACACATAAGGCGAAATTTTCATCGTGTAGGGGAGCAAGGCAACCAAGATCCCCAGAGCAAGAACGAGCAGTATTTTCTTCATGCTTTCTCCGAGATCTTTTCGCCGAAGATGCCCTGTGGCCTAAGCAGCAAAAAGATGAAAAGCAACAGAAAAGCGAAGGCGTCTTTGTAGGGGACTGAGATGTAGTGGGCTCCAAAGCCTTCTACAACGCCTAGCAAGAGTCCACCCACAATCGAGCCTGTGACGTCGCCAAAGCCGCCAATGATGGTGGCAGAGAAAGCTTTGAGCGCGATGATAGAACCCATGCCGATCGAGACAAACAATACGGGGGATACCAAGATACCTGCGACGCCGCCCAGAATTGCGCTATAGATGAAGGTGAAAGCAATCATCGCCGCAACTGGAATGCCGACTAAGCGCGCCATGTCTTTGTCTTGTGAGGTGGCCTGAAGTTTTTTACCAAATAGGGTGCGTTCGAATAAAAAATATTGGAAGGCAACAAGCAGGCCGGTGGCTCCCAAGATGGTGAGGTACTGGGTATCCATAAAGACACCACCAATTTCAATACCCGGCACTGAAAACACTTTGTCCATTGGGCGGGGCTGGGGACCAAAAAAATACAACACCGCATTTTGCATAAAGATCGAGGCACCCAGTGTGCTGATGATCACTGGTAAGAAAGAGCGGTGACGCAGCGGGTAATAGACGCCTAGGTTAAAGATCAAACCAAAGATGCCCATCGCGACCAAGGCCAGCAAAATCGCTAGCCAGTAAGGGACACCGGCGGTTAAGAAGGCTACCATAGAGAAGCCTCCCAGCATTGCAAAATCACCTTGTGCGAAATTGACAACGTTGGTGGCGCGAATGATCAACACAAAGCCTAAGGCTACCAACGCGTAGATTGAGCCTAGCGCGAGTCCAGAGAACAGGACTTGAAGATTCATCACAATAAAGTCGTTCACACGGTCTCCTGACGCGCACAGCAGAGCTATGTCGCAGCGTTGATGTTTATCTTGATTATCACGGGCAAATCGATATATCGCAATCCCTTATTGCTGCAAGGGTTTTCCCTGTGTGGTTCTGAGGGCTGCGTGTTTAAGGCGCTGCGCCTAGGTGGGCACACCTAGGCAGGTGCACATAAGGCGCTATGCTCAGGGCGAAACGCTTAAGGCACGACCAACTGTGCCGGCATCTGTTGCTTGAGCGACAGCTCTGCAGGCTGCGAGTGCCCGTGTCGCCTGTTTGGGTGGCATCACGTTTGACGCTAAATCCAAAAATTTTGCATCGACTTGCGCGTCGTTCATTGGCCGCTCGATACTACCCAGGGCGTGTACGACGTGGTGATGCAGAACGCGGCCATCTTGCAGTGTCATGGTGACTTTTGCTTCGTCTACCCTAAGGCCAAGCTCAATGGCGACTTGCACCTTCGAGCGTAGTATGTTGACGGCGGGGATTTGAATAGCGGCATCTGAGTATTGTCTGGCCTGGCTCTTACCCTCGTGGGTCACGATCGCCGCTGAATGTTGCACACTGAACTTTCCTTCAAGGCCAGTCGTTGGAGCGCTTTTTCCGGTGAGTTCTAGCACCAGTGGGTGCACCTTTAGATCAATCTGTTTGACGTCGGCAGAGCTAAATTGATGTTGTTGGCGCAAGGTCAGACAGCCATCGATAATCGGATGAATCACTAAACCACAGGCATAAGGCTTGAAGCTATTTTCAAGGGTATGCCATACCTCGCCTAAGCCGCCAGTGGTTTTGGCTAAATTCTGTTCGGTTGATAGTACGTGTGCAAAACCGCGTGGTGCTTCGATGGCGCGCAGTGAGCTGGTAAAACCAGCCTGCGCCATCAGCGCCGCACTCAGACCGCTTTGCGCGGCGCGCCCGGGGTGCAGGCTTTTGCACATGGTGCCAAACACTTCGCGCAACCCCGAGGCTTGGGTCGCGGCAATGCCAAGCGCCCAGGCCATTTGCTTGGCATCTAGTTTGAGCGCGCGCCCAACCGCTGCCGCCGCGCCAAAACCACCGACCGTGCCCGTGACGTGCCAGCCAATATCGTAATGAGCAGGGCAGACGCCTAAGGCGATACGGCACTCGACTTCAATGCCAAATACGATGGCTTCGACGAAGGTGTTGCCATCAATTGGCTGGTATTCGGCTAACGCAAGCAACGCAGAGAGCACTGGGCCGCTTGGGTGCACGAGCGTGGCCATGTGGGTATCGTCAAAATCCAGCACGTGTGAACTAATGCCGTTGAATAACGCGGCATTGAGGGCATCAACACGGTCATTGCGACCAATGACGCTTGCCTGCGGGGCACCGATGAAGGGACGCATGGCAGTCATTGCGTTTAATAAAGCGGGATGGCGTGCGCCGCCCAAGGCACAACCGGCCCAGTTCACAAGACTGCGCACAGCAATCGCACGTACGGGTTCAGGAATTTTTGCACCATCAAAACTTGTGATGAAGGTGGCAAGTGTTTCAGTGGTGCCCATATTGACTCAATTTGTTTTGTTGTAATAAATTCGTAATCAACGCAAAGCGTCGTGGAAACCTAATCGTGAGTGAAAAACGTTGTCTCGCATTCACCGTTCAGTAACAACGTTTTCGTAATTTATTTTTAGCGAAAGATATAGTCGTGCGTGTATCGCTATTGAAAAATCAATCGGCTTTCAACTTCGCTTTGTCAATAACCTCAGTCCACTTCACGACTTCTTCGCGGATCAGCGCGTCAAATTGCTGAGGCGATTGACCGCCGGGTTCTGCTCCCATCGCAGCGAGTTGTTTCTTCATTTCGTCAGACTGTAAAACGGCTGCAACGTCGCGATTAATTTTAGTGATGATGGCGGCCGGCGTACCGCTGGGGGTCACGATACCCCACCACTGTAATACCGAATAGCTGGGTACGTCGCGCGCGATCGGCGGTACCGTTGGGATGGCGGGAAACGCTTGCGGTGTCGTTACCCCGAGCGCTTTAAGGCGGCCGGTTTTGATGTGCTCAATCAAGGCGGGCACTGGTCCAAAAAAGGCTTGGACTTGACCACCCATCAAGTCGGTGATCGCTGGGCCCGTACCTTTATAAGCAATATGCGTCATTTGCATATTGGCCATTAGATCGAGTAGTTCGCCAGCAAGGTGGGGTGAACTGCCAACACCCGCCGAAGCGTAATTAATTGAGCCCGGTTTGGCGCGTGCAAGCACAATAAATTCTTGTACTGTGTTGATTGGACTTGAACTATTGACAACCAAGACCAGCGGGCCCGAGGCCGCGAGCACGACACCTGTAAAGTTTTTTTCAGGATCAAACGAGAGATTTTTGTAGAGTGCGCCGTTAATGGCATGGCTAGGCGATGCCATTAGCAGTGTGTAGCCGTCTGCTGGTGCTTTGGATACCTGATCCGTGCCGATCGAGCCGCCAGCGCCGGCTTTGTTTTCGATCACGACGCTCTGGCCCCAGATCGCGGTGAGCTTTTGACCGATCGCCCGTGCAAGAATGTCTGCGCCGCCGCTCGGTGGATAGGGAACGACCATGCGCACTGTCTTGTCTGGGTATGTTGATTGGGCCCAAGTCAGTGTTGCACTCAAGGTGACGAGCGCAAACAGTAACGCACGAAGAAGTTTGTGAGGCTGATTCAACAACATAAGGGTTTGCTTTGAAGTGACGATGGAGGTTATATTTTTTGGTTCAAAATTTCAGCGATACGCTGCGCGGCTTGTAAAGCCAGAGTATCTTGACCTGTCGGGCAAATGACCTCTAGCCCAATTGGTAAGGGACCGGGTAACGGAATCGGAATGCTGACGCTGGGCATTCCTAGAATCGTCCAGAGTTTGCTAAAACAAGAGTCGCCTGGATCTTTCAGTTCTAGTAAGGGTGCATAGCCGGGCGAGCTTGGCGTCAGGATACAAGTCGCGCCCGCAAAGAGGCTGGCACTTTGCTCGCTACACGTTCTGCCCAGGCGCTTAGCGTCTTCATATGTTTGAGGGGTAATCGTCTGTGCGCGTTGAAGTTTTTCTTGCACGCCAGTTGAGAGACCGGCTCGGTGGTGCAGCCATTCGTGCTCGAGCGAGGCAAACCCTTCAACATCACTGATCACATCAAGTGCCGCACCCAGTTTTTCAAAACCAGAAGGCAGGGTGATGTTGATGACGCGAATGCCAGCCCGCTCAAGTCGTTCGCGTGCCAAGGATAGCGCCTCGCGGGTTGCCGGCTCGGCCAACGGCCAAAAAGGGTCTTCGCAGATCCCGACGATGAGTTCACCTGTGAACCCGCGCTCAAACTCTTGCAAGCCTTGCCAGTCGGATAAAAGACTCAAGGCAATTGCCGCGTCTTGAACACTGCGGGTATGCACACCCAGTGTATCCAGCGTGGGCGACATCCCTTTGACGCCTGAGATATCAATCAAGCCGTAGCTAGCTTTGAAACCAACGACCCCACAGTACGACGCGGGTCGCACAATCGACCCCGCAGTTTGTGAGCTAAGCGCCAAGGGCACCATGCTGGCGCCGACGGCAGCAGCAGAGCCACTTGAGGAACCACCGGGGGAGTGTAGGGTTGAATGAGGATTGCGAGTGGGGCTGACATTACCGCGGGTGGCAAACTCTTGCGTGGTTGTTTTTCCAAGCACGATGGCGCCAGCCTCAAGCGCTCGCGTCACAATACTTGCGTTGGTTGTGGGCCGATGCGTTTGATAGATCGGAGAGTTGTAGCTGGTGACAAAGTCAGTGGTGTCAATGATGTCTTTGACGCCAATCGGGATTCCATGCAACAGGCTGCGGGGCGGCTCTTGATCAAGAAGCCGTGCGCGCGCGAGTGCCGCCTCGGTATCTAAGCACGCCCATGCTAAGACCGCTGGGTCAATTTGTGCGATTCGCGCAGCACAACTGGTAACGAGTGCTTCGGACGTTAAGTTGCCAGTGCGGATTGCCTGGGCCATTTGGCTGAGCGTCAGTTGATAGGGTTTGGTCATGTGTATGGTCGTCTTTTTTGAGGTACTTTACTGCATGTCGTGATCGCCCCGAGAGTTGTCCGCAAGGTGGCGATTCCATTGTGCCAAGTTTGACTCATTGTGGCAGATTGCCTGATTCCTGCTGTTATTTTCTGACTTTTTTCACTTTTACACTTAGGATCCTTCTTTTATGCAGCCTCAACAGATTCAGCAAGCCGTTGCCACGTTGTTGCCGGCCTTTCGCGATCACGGTCGCCTTGTCGCGCTTGAGCCAAACTGTCGTCCAACCAACCGTGCTGAGGGCTATCAGGTTCAGGCAGCCTTACTTGAGGCGATTGGCGAAACAGGCATTGGCTGGAAAATCGCCGCCACTAGCGCCGCCGGGCAAAAGCACATTGGTGTCAGTGGGCCACTGGCGGGGCGCTTGTTGCATTCGCGCTGTTTACCAGACGGGGCCAAGGTTTCGCTTACCGGTAATTTTATGGCTGTTGCAGAAGCAGAGTTTGCGTTTCGTATCGGCCGCGATATTAAGCGCGTGGGTAGTGCGCCCTTGAGCCTGTCAGAAGTAATGGCGAGTGTCGAGGCTTTGCATGTCGCCATTGAAGTGCCTGCATCACGCTTTGAAGATTTTGCAAAAGCGGGTGAGGCACAGTTGATTGCAGAGTTTGCTTGCGCTTGCTTTTTTGTTGTGGGGCCAGAAGTCACAACTGATTGGCGCAGCGTTGACTTGAAGGATCACCAGGTGAGCGTGACTTGTAATGGCGCAACGGTTGCTCTTGGGCAGGGCTCAAATGTCTTGGGTGATCCGAGGTTAGCGTTGACGTGGTTAGCAAATGAATTAATCGACCATGGTCGGCTCTTACAAGCCGGAGATATTGTCATGACCGGTACCTGCGTGGTGCCAGTTCCGGTTAAGGTCGACGATGCTGTGACTGCCGATTTTGGCGTATTTGGTTCGGTGAGTGCGCAGTTCAAATGAAAAACTCGGCCATCACAGTTTCAGTGAAGGCCGAGCTATTTGCCCGCAGAGTCTTGAGCCACAATAAACGCCCGAGCACGCTGACAAGGGCGACGGCTGCAGTGTCTAAGTGATTGATCCTCTTTTTGTACGAAGAGGATTTCTGCACGCCGTTCAATCATTTTGCTGCTGCGGGCGCGGCCTCTTCTTGCA
>CAIZGG010000406.1 GCA_903932425.1 uncultured beta proteobacterium
AGTTAACGTTGTGATGGGGCAGTGTCTTGACGCGTATGACGCGTATGCCATTCTCATGTTCAAGTTCGTTAAACGTTTTGTGCGTCGCAGCCTGGTCGAGATTGTATTCGGGCCAAGTGGTCACGACCGTAATCTCATGCCTGCGGCGTTGCAATTCTTGCGCGAGCTCAAGCATTAAGTGCGACGCTGAGCGAATTTCTGGTGGGTACGAATCGGTAATAAGCAAAATGTGCACGATAGAAGACTTTATCTTTTAGAGAGTTGTTTGATCACAAAGGCGAACATAATAATAAAAAGCATCCAGGCGGATAGCTCTTTTAAAAACTGCTGAACCAGTTCAGTTGAAAAGGTTGATCGGCCGATATTAAAGTAAACATTAAAGTTGAACACACCAAAAAAACGCCCGGCTCGCAAAGCTTCTGTCCACATCACAAGCGAGGCACAGATAAAGCCCAGCGCCACCATTCTTCTTGTTGGCGTGTTCTTCGCAGCAACTTGCTGAACATGCAAAAGATAGGGAACTAATAATATAAAAAATATCCAACGGTAATCGTAATTACTATTGATTGTGTAGGTAAAAAATAGAATCGAAAGACCAAAGATAAAACATACGAATTTTAGACTGCCTTGCATAGGTTGAAGGGCAGATAGATCTAGACGTCGCGCGAGCCAGAGTGCACAGGCCATGACAAAGCAAATAAATATCGCCAGGCGTCCAGTTTCGGGTATGAGTAAGATTTGTGGATAGGGCCTGCCCAAATAGATGAATAGAGCCTTAGCACCCGTAGCGTAGTGATCAAGGGGCCTTGGGACTAAATCTTTGAGTAACAAAATCTCATTCAGACTTGTGATCAACCATGCTGCGACTAAGAGCGCACTGGCCCCGAGGATCAAAACGAGCTCTTTAGCCCGCCACTTCATCGCTAATAATACGGTTCCGAACAGAATCGAGGGATAGATTTTCAGAGCGGATGAAAGGGCAACTATGCAAAGACCACAGAGAGTGGCGATGCGGTCTCTGAGTGAGATCAACAGAGCGCTCAGGGCGGTCAAAATAAATATAATCAAGTCGTTGTTGCCCCGCTCGAGTGCAAGAGTGACCGCCGGAGAAAACAACACAATGAATGCGATTACGACTTGAGAAATAGAGCGTGGCCTAATTAGCGCAATGGCGACAGTCATAAACAGAATATTTATCGCGGTACCAAGAATAGAAAGGTGCGATTGATTGATGCCAAATACATTCAGCTTGAGCCAGATGCTACCGTATACATGTACGCGACCTAAGGCATCGCAGGAGTTGCTCAAAAATACATTGATCCCGCGCTGGTTACATTCACTAGCGCTTAGGATGGCATGCAGATCGCCGTATAGGGGCTCCATATGTGGGACGCCGACGTAAGCCCACAATCTATATCGGTCAATGAAAAAAAAATAAAAAATCCAAGCAAGCAAAAGCAAGATTGACGGCGCGTTGATTCGAAAAAAACTCCGCAACTCACTTCTCCTAAGCTGATCTGACGGTTGGGGTGTTTTAGTTCGTTAAGAGTACTACTAGCGCAAAGCCGTGACTCTTTGGCGGATAAACGCTTCAAAGGTTGCGACAT
>CAIZGG010000407.1 GCA_903932425.1 uncultured beta proteobacterium
AGCTGCCATTTTTACCGACCTTTTTTGGATTAGTGGGTGGCGTGAAAACGATGGGTATAGTGGGCTTGTTCATCGGCCCAGTACTCATGGCCTTGATGGTCGCGCTGTGGCGCGAATGGGTCCTTGAGGTCAAGGTCACAGAGGGCAATCAAGACTAGGCAAGGCGAGTCTTTTACATCATCCAGCGCAAAAACTAGAGCCGTGCAACAGCGGCGTGGCCGGCTTCAACCGCGAATTTGGCTAGGGTAAAGGCAGTTGAGTTTGGATCACTTGCGTCTGTCACGGCTGTCAGCGTGGTGGTGAGTTGCTTAGGAGTCAGTTCGACCACGCCATAGCCACGCGAAGCAGCATTGGCAAAAATAAAATGAGGATTAGTCTTAAGTTGCTGCGCAAGCCGCTCGGGGGTTGAATTCGATAACGAGGTGATACTTGTCCCACAAAATTCGACTCCTACGGCAGCTGATTCAGGATTGTTGTAATCCGACAAAACGTGTCCAACCCAATTCTCATGAATATCACCCCCAAGAATCACAGGGTTACTCAGTTGGGTTTGTAGTATTGCGTCGGTGAGTCTGCGGCGCGCTGCAGGATAGCCATCCCAGCCATCACTTCTGAGCAGCGTGCCGCCCGTCGTGTTGAAGTTGCGTTGGCCAAACAAGGTTTGCTGTCCCAACAGATTCCATTGACCCTGCATCGTCGAAAACTTTTGCGCAAGCCAAGCTTCTTGTGCTGCCCCAAGTAGCGTGCGTTGCGGTTGATTCCAACTCTCGCATTTTTCCGGATCGACTCGATTGGAACCCGTCCGTTGATTGGGTGAGCAGGCGGGCGCATCTCTATATTGACGGTCGTCGAGCGTATATAAGGTTGCCAGACGTCCGAAAGATATACAGTCAAAGATGCGAGCCTCGTCGGCGTGCGCGGACAGGAGCTTGTCAAAGCTCGCGCGGGTGACGGGCATATGCTCATAAAAGGCTTGATACGCAGCTCGGCGGCGCGCCATGAAATCTGCCACGGGCGTTCCAGACACGCCTGCATGAATGCCGGCGTAGTCATTTTGTACCTCGTGATCATCCCAAGTAAGGACCCAAGGGTAAGCTGCGTGGACTGCTTGTAAGTCAGGATCGGATTTATATAAAGCGTAGCGACTGCGGTAGCCATCAAGCGTTGTGATCCAACCGCCGGTGGTCGGGCGCACCTCAATCGGGCGTGAGGAGGGGTATTCGTAGATGTAGTCGCCTAGAAATAATACGAAGTCAAGATTTTCAGCCAGCATGTGTCGATAGGCGCTGTAAAAACCGTTGCCCCATTGCTGACACGAGGCGTAGGCGAGGCGCAGACGATTGACTGCGCTGTGTGAGGCTGGAAACGTGCGAGTACGACCGACTGGGCTGGTGGCCGTGCCGACGATGAAGCGATAGAAATACACACGATCTGGTTCAAGCCCCGAAACTTCGGCGTGTACTGAGTGAGCTAACGTTGGTGCGGCCTGAATGATGCCCGTCGCGGCAATGCGACTGAACTGCCTATCGTGCGCCAATTGCCAGGTGACGGCGATCGCTACCGTCGTGAGTCCAGCGGCTTGAATCGCCGGTGCGCCAAGACGGGTCCAAAGCACTAGCGACTGACTAGTGGGGGAGCCACTTGCAACGCCCAAGCTAAAAGGGTTGATCGACCAAGATTGTTGCCCCCAGCCGGATCGAGGCAATCCGATCAGGGCTGCCGAGGTAGAGGCAAATTTAAGGAGTTGTCGACGATGCATGGCGTGTCGCCTTTCAGTAAAAACCGACGTACACCCGTCGTGCATAGTTCATCCAGTCAATGGTTTTTTAACGATGGCTAAAACAGCGCAATCGCCCCAAGCATGGC
>CAIZGG010000408.1 GCA_903932425.1 uncultured beta proteobacterium
AGTAAGCTTGTGGCGTAAAACGCGCCTAGCACCGCAGTGAAGGGCAAGTGCTGCAGGGCCGGCCCCACTAACACGGTACCTGGAATTGTCCAGGCAAAAGCAAGCGGCGTTTGGTAACGCCAGCTCAGCGCTAAAGAAATCAAACCATTGACAAAAAATACACCAAACACCCACGAGGCAAGTTCAGCCGAAGTCAGCCCGCCGCGCGTGCCCACCGAGAGAATGACTGCAAAGGGGCCGGTCGCAGCAAAAATGAAACCGATTAAGCCGTTGGCGATGGTTGTGCCGTTTAGATCTGCGAGGATCTGGCTCAAGCGCGCGCGAGGCTTAACCGGGCGTTCGATATGTGAAAACAAGACGGCTTCAGCCTAGTCTGCGAGGTTCGAGTTAGCCTGCTTTGATGTGTCGATTTAACCCGCTCAGCACGGCCTTGAAAGATGCTGTAACGATATCGCGATCAATGCCCACGCCAAACCCTGTTGCGCCATCTTCGATGCGCGCTTCAACATAGCAAGCTGCGCGTGTGTCGGTGCCAGTACCAATCGCGTGCTCGTGATAATCCATCACGCGAACGGGAATGCCTAAGCAATCTACGAAAGCCGAAATCGCACCGTCGCCCGAGCCTTTCAGCACGCGGCGTACACCGTCGACTTCGAACTCAGCCTCGATCGTAAAGTGCTTGCCTTCGGCCGCGCTTGGATCACCTGTAATGCTGTGTTTGATAAGTTTCCAGGGTTCGGTTTGAGTCAGATACTCGGCATTGAAAATTGTATAAACGGCTTCAGCGGTGACCTCGCGACCGGTTTCATCGGTGACGCGCTGAATGGCGCGACTAAATTCAATCTGTAAGCGACGTGGCAACGCTAAGCCATGTTCTTGCTCAAGCAAATACGACACCCCGCCTTTGCCTGACTGGCTGTTGACGCGAATCACGGCGTCGTAGCTGCGCCCCAGATCCGCAGGATCGATTGGTAAGTAAGGAACTTCCCAAATGGCATCGGCCTTTTGTACAGCGAAGCCCTTTTTGATGGCGTCTTGATGTGAGCCAGAGAAGGCCGTAAACACTAAGTCGCCAGCATAAGGATGGCGGGGGTGCACAGGTAACTGATTGCAAAACTCAACACAGCGACGCACTTCGTCGATGTCTGAAAAATCAAGGCCGGGGTGAATGCCTTGCGTATACAGGTTTAAGGCCAAGGTCACCAAGTCAACGTTACCGGTGCGTTCACCGTTGCCGAACAGGCAGCCCTCGACGCGATCAGCGCCGGCCATCAAGCCTAATTCGGCCGCAGCCACTGCAGTGCCGCGATCGTTGTGTGGATGCAAACTGATAATGACCGACTCACGCTTATTGAGATTGTTGTGCATGTATTCGATTTGATCGGCATACATGTTTGGAGTGGTGGCCTCGATGGTGGCGGGCAAGTTATAGATGATTTTTTTCTGAGGCGTCGGCTGGTACAACGCCGTGACTGCGTTACAGACCTCAAGCGCAAAGTCGGGCTCGGTGGTGCTGAACACCTCAGGCGAGTACTCATACAACCAGTGTGTTTGAGGGTACTTGGCCATGCAATCCATCACGCATTGCGTACCGTCAAGCGCGACCTGCTTGACCTCTTGGCGATTCATGTTGAAGACGATGCGGCGAAAGCCAGGTGCGCAAGCGTTATAGAGGTGGATCATGGCGCGCTTGGCACCGGCCGCAGATTCAACCGTACGCTCGATGAGCTCGGGGCGGGCTTGGGTCAGGGCGATGATGGTGACGTCGTCTGGGATCAGTTTGTCATCGACCAGCTTGCGCACAAAGTCAAAGTCGGTTTGCGAGGCTGACGGAAAACCAACCTCGATTTCTTTGAAGCCAATTTTGACCAGCATTTCAAAAAACCGCAGCTTGCGCTCAACACTCATAGGCTCGATCAGCGACTGATTGCCGTCGCGCAGATCGGTGCTCATCCAGATGGGAGGATGGGTGATTTTTTTTGTGGGCCAGGTGCGCTCTGAAAAATCGCGCTCGAAGGGCTTGAACGGGATGTATTTTGTGGCGGGATTCGAAAGCATGATTAACCTTAAATCTGTTTAGGCGATGCCAGGTTACGTGCTGCCTGTGTTCATCGATGGCTTTAACAAGCCAGTGTTTGGATCAAATCTAGAAATTTTAACGGGGGGTGACTGCTGGGGTGGCGGTTGGTTGCCGGACTGCCACGGGCACTAGGCCCGGCAACCGATCGCTAGTAGTAGCGATAGCAGCCCAAGAGCATCAGCACGGTTGCCAGACACGACCAAACCGCGGCCTGAAATGGCCGAGCAGTGTGTTTGAGGGCAGGCGGGGCCTGTGGCAAGCGTCTTCATAGGCTCTAGTCGAACATAAATTGGCGTGAAACGCAAGCGCAGCGGGCGGCCATGCAGTTGCTTCAGAAGCGCTAACGCGGCGCTTGCGGCGTACTTGGGTCGTGCTTCCGGGGCAATGGAGGGTTATTTGCGATGACCAGAGCCGACTAAGCGAGCAGGGTGGGCTCGCGCTGACCGGTGCTGTTGGCGGGTGCGCGCCCGCGCGCAGGGGTGTCCGCCCCAGGGTTGCTGACGGGCCGGTGTTGCAACGCGGAACTCAGCTCGAGTTGCTGGGCCCGTGCCAACGCAAGCTTGCGGGCTCGCCCGGTGCTGCGCTGAGTCAGTACGGTTTGTAAAATGCCAACGGTAATGGGTTGAGATTGGTCTTTCCAGACCCAATTCAAAATATCCAGGCCTTCAGAGCTCAGTTGGGCGCAGAGTTTACGCACATCACTAAGGGGTACGAGGGCCGCCCGGCCGCGTTTGAGGCTGTTGCGCAGGTAGCTCATTACGCTGCTGATGGCGATGAGGACCAGAATAAAAATCACGAACCACCAGAAGTATTTTTGATACTGCATGATGAAGTCGATGACCGTTTTGCCAAGAATGTCAGACAGGCCGGTAACTTTGAGCGCAAATTCAAGCCAAGCTTTACCCGACAGCAGAATCCGTTGAGCGCAATAAACGACTAAGGCAATAGCCGCTAGAATGATGACTATACGCGTCAAAAGACGCGGTAGCGCCAGCCGCAACAGTATGCCGCCCAATAAAGGGGTGTCGTTTTGACGTGGTGCAGTGCTAGATCGATTCATCATGCAAAATATTGTACCTATGAGTCGCAATTTTCTCGAGCTTCGTCAGGGTCAACAGCTGACACTGACCCCCGCACTGCAACAGTCGATCAAGCTGTTGCAGCTTTCGACGTTGGATCTCGAGGCTGAAGTTGCTCGGGCTTTGGCTGAAAACCCCCTCTTAGAGCAAGAAGGCACGCCATTGTACGAACCGGGCGGCGCCTCGGTGAGTTTGCGCGTGGGGCAAGAGAGCGCAGAATTTGGCCTTGCGCAGGCGGCGACCGACCGTGGTCAGGACGCAACACCCGAGCCCAATACCGATTACTCCCCAGCCTCAGAGCGCGAACCTGAACGCGACCGACTCGAATTTTCGTCAGAATCACGCGGCTCGCGTGACGATGAGTTTGCTGACCGCCCCGAACCAGCCCGCGAAAGCAATTTACGAGAATATTTGCTTGAACAATTAGGCATGACACGCCTAAGTAAGCGCGATGCGGCAATCGTCGAGCTGCTCATTGACGAGTTAAATGATGATGGTTTTTTGGCCTCACCGCTTGACGAGATTGCAAGCTGGATGAACCCGGAGCTTGGCCTCGACGAAGACGATTTTCGCTGCGCTTTAAAAATGTTGCAGTCGTTTGACCCACCAGGTGTTGGCGCGCGCGATCTTGGTGAGTGTTTGGATTTGCAGCTTCAGTTCGGAGACCCCAAGCGCCTTGAGGCCTTGCGAGACCCCCAGTTGGTTGCTTTGACGCGTACAGTATGCCAGCACCACTTGGCGGTCTTGGCAACAGGCAATATGCTTAAGCTGCGTGAGCTACTGCAGTGCGACGCCGAGATGCTTAAGCGTGCGCATGCGTTGATTGTTAAGTTAAACCCCAGGCCGGCAAGTGCTTGGAACATCCCCGCGGCAGACTTTGCCGTACCTGACGTGCTTGTACGAAAAACCCGTAAAGGTTGGGTGGTGTCGCTCAACGAGGCAGTGATGCCTAAGCTGCGAGTGAATGCGATGTATGCCGAGGCGTTAGGCAGCCCGCGTAGTGGCGCTCATACTGCCCTGCATGGGCAACTGCAAGAAGCGCGGTGGATGATTCGAAACGTCGCGCAGCGCTTTGAAACAATTTTGAAAGTGTCGCAGGTGATTGTCGCCCATCAGCAGGCGTTTTTTTCAAACGGTTGGGGGGCGGTACGCCCACTGACGCTCAAAGACATCGCCGCCGAAATCGGCATGCATGAGTCAACGATTTCACGGGCGACCACGCAAAAATTTATTTTGACTCCGCACGGTACGTTTGAGCTCAAGCGATTCTTTAGCACTGGATTGACAACCGAGGGTAAAGAGGCCACGTCGGCCACCGCCGTGCAAACGCGCATTCAAATCTTGATCACCGCAGAAGACCGCAAAAAGCCCTTGTCGGACAGTCAATTGGTGAGTTTGCTTGACCAAGACGGGATTACGATCGCCAGGCGTACAGTCGCTAAATATCGCGAGTTGTTGCGTATTCCGACGGCACCGCTGCGCAAGTCACAGGCGGGCGCCCGTTAGTTGCCGTAGGTTTGGTCGCTTTGACGCGTAGGGCAATCTGCGATTTTCCCCCAGGCGTTGTTGGGCGCACAATATTTATTGCGTGCGGTCTGCAGGCAGGTTGGTCGTTGAAAAAAACCTACCTTTGCGCATTGTTCGAGCTCTTGTTTAAGAGACTGCTGCCAAGAGATCACCGTCACAGTAATGCCCGGTGGTACGGGCGGTGCGGGTGGGCGTTGTGCAGAGTTCGAGGCGGCAGATTGCGAGGCTGATGGATTTGCTGAGGTATCCGTGCGGTCATTGCGTTGAGTAGAGTCTTGCGCTAGACGTCTGGCGTCTGCTGTTTCTGACCCTTCTCTAACCTTACCCTCATCATTATCGTCATCGTCATCTCCCTCAACCTTCATCCTGTTGGGGTCTGTTTCAAAGTCCTCGGCTGTGACGGCTTCGATCGCCCACTCGATTGGATCGATTTCGCGCGGCACACCTAAGGTGCCATCAATGCGAGGCTGCGGTGGTTGCGCAGTAATTAATCGACCGTTGGCGTCGCGTTGCAAGGTTTTATAGTCTTTGTCGGCGACTGACGCGACCGTGTCAGGCGCGCGCGTGACAAGCCAATTGCCCAAGTGCACACCGCCTTGCCATGAGGCAACCGCGGCAAGCACTAAAAAGACAATTAAGACACGCCAGGACATAAGAGATCTCTGAGGGGCGGTGATTAAACTTTATCGGCAAACACTTGACCGCCATGTTCGCGCATCGCATGGAAACGAATCGCCGGATAGCGCTCTTCGGCGACACGCAACTGAGCGGTTGAGCTCACCAAAAACGCTGGTGCTTCGACCACATCATAGGCGATGTTTGACACGTTAGCATCGATGAATTTGCGCAGCTCTTTTGGGTCTTCGGCTGTGACCCAGCGTGCCATGTTGTAGCGCGAGGGCATGAGCCGTGCCTCAGCGCCATATTCAGCCTGCAGGCGATGAGCAACAACTTCAAACTGCAACTGCCCGACCGCGCCAAGTAGCAATGCGCCGCCCGCCACCAAAGGCCTGAATACTTGGATCGCACCCTCTTCGCCCAGTTGCAACAGGCCAGTACGAAGCTGCTTGGTGCGCAAGGGGTCTTTGGTTTCGACCGCCTGAAAAAGCTCAGGGGCGAAAAAAGGTAAGCCTGTAAAGTGCAAGGCTTCGCCTTCAGTTAAAACATCGCCCAAATGCAAAATGCCGTGATTGGGGATGCCGATCACATCGCCCGCGTAGGCCTCGTCAACGAGCTCGCGGCGCTGCGATAAAAACGACACCACGTTGTTAGGGCGAATCTCTTTGTTATTGCGCGACACTTTGAGTCGCATGCCGCGCTCAAACTTGCCAGAGCTGACGCGCACAAAGGCTACACGATCACGATGCGCCGGGTCCATGTTGGCTTGTACTTTAAAGACGACGCCGGTGAACTTTGGTTCTTCGGGGTGTACCACGCGCTCAAGTGCCTGACGCGAGCCGGGCGGGGGCGCCTGATCGACCAGCGCATCAAGTACTTCTTGAACGCCAAAGTTATTGATCGCCGAGCCAAAAAACACAGGCGTTTGCTTGCCGGCTAAAAAGGCCGTTGAATCAAAGGCTGGTGCTGCCGCCTGGATGAGTTCGATCTCGCCTTTGGCTTGTTCAAACGAGCTACCAAAGCGTTTGGCAATTTCTGGATTGTCGAGCCCGTCGATAAAGTCATCGCCGCTGTCGTTACGGCGCTCTTGGCCAGATTTAAACAGACGCATACGATCGCGTTGGATATCAAACACGCCGGCAAACGCCTTGCCCATCCCCACTGGCCAAGAAAACGGCACAGCATCCATGCCAATGTGTTGTTCGATTTCAGATAGCAGCTCAAGAGGTTCGCGGACTTCGCGATCCATCTTGTTGATGAACGTAATGATGGGTGTATTGCGGGCGCGGCAGACCTGCAGCAAACGGATGGTTTGTGGCTCGACCCCGTTGGCCGCGTCAATCACCATCAAGGCCGCATCGACAGCGGTCAGGACACGATAGGTATCTTCAGAGAAATCCTGATGGCCTGGGGTATCAAGCAAATTGATCACGCAATCGCGGTACTCCATCTGCATCACCGACGAGGCGACCGAGATGCCGCGTTGTTTTTCGATTTCCATCCAGTCAGACGATGCATGGCGTGAAGCCTTGCGTGCTTTGACACTACCGGCGATCTGGATCGCACCCGCAAAAAGCAGAAGCTTTTCGGTGAGCGTCGTTTTACCTGCATCAGGGTGAGAAATAATAGCGAACGTTCGGCGTCGCGCGACTTCAGTTTGAATACTCATGATGATGAATTTTACAGGCTGGCGCAGCCAGCCTGTGTGCGTGCAAATTACTTGTTCAAGAGAGCCGGACGACGTGGGCGATTTGCCTTATCGCCGCTGGCGCTGCGTGGGGTTGACCCGCTTGGTGCTCCGGTACGCGACCCAGTGCGGGCACCTGCGCCCATGCCTGTACCTGTTCTGACCGCGCCACCGGCGTTATGGGGCGCGCGTACACCCGCGGCGGGGGCGTCACGGCGTGGTGCCGAGCGGCTGTCGCCCTGCGAATCACGACGCGGTGCACCGCTGGGCCCTTGGCCTGAGCGCTCGGGGCGTGCCCCGCCACCTGAACCACTGGGGCGAGCTGAGCGCTGCTGTGGGCGGCGTTGACCATCGCGCCGGCCTTCGGCACGGGCTTCGTCGTCGGCCCCATGGGGTGAAGGGGGCGAGGCGGTCCAGCCCGTTGGTGCCGGCAATTGAGGAATTGTCTTTTTGATGATGCGCTCGATTGCCTTGAGGTATTTAATTTCGCTTGAGTCGACTAAGGAAATGGCAGAACCTGCCGCGCCTGCACGACCTGTGCGACCAATACGATGCACATAATCTTCGGGGATATTAGGCAGCTCAAAGTTCACGACCTGAGGCAGCTGATCGATATCAAGACCGCGTGCGGCGATATCGGTGGCGACCAATACGGCGACCTTGCCCTTTTTAAAGTCATCAAGGGCGCGGGTGCGTGCAGCCTGACTTTTATTGCCGTGAATGGCCGAGGCCGACAAGCCGTCTTTGACTAGCTTTTCAGCTAAACGATTTGCCCCATGCTTGGTGCGCGTAAAGACCAACACTTGATGCCAGCCGCTTTCGGTAATGATATGGCTCAAGATGTCGCGCTTATGCGCCTGGTCAACCATGTACACAGTTTGTTCGACACGTTCGGCCGTTGTGTTGCGCGCAGCAACCGAAACTTCAGAGGCGTTTGTTAAAACGCTTTTTGACAGTTCGCGGATTTCGTCTGAAAAAGTTGCCGAAAACAGCAAGTTTTGACGTTGACGTGGCATCAAAGCCAGAATCTTGCGGATGTCGCGAATGAAGCCCATGTCGAGCATGCGATCGGCTTCGTCGAGCACCAAAATCTCAACACCTGATAAGTCAACGGTGCGTTGTTGGCAGTGATCTAACAAGCGACCGGGGGTGGCCACCAAAATATCAATGGGCTTGCGCAAGGCAGAAATTTGCGGATTGATGTTCACGCCGCCAAAAATCACCATTGACGAAATTTTTGTATGGCACCCGTAGGTTTTGACGGATTCTTCGACCTGCGCGGTGAGTTCGCGCGTGGGGGTCAAAATCAGCACGCGCGGGCGGCCCGCTTTACGCACTTCAAGTGGTTTGGCGAGCAGCATATGCAAAATGGGCAACGTAAAGCCTGCCGTTTTGCCCGTGCCGGTTTGGGCAGCGGCTAACAAGTCGCCGCCAGCAAGCACGCGCGGGATCGCCTGTGCTTGAATAGGTGTTGGCGTGGTGTAACCGGCATCGGCAATCGCACGCATAAGGGGATCAGCCAACCCGAGGTCAGCAAAAGTTATTGAAGTAGACAAGAAAACAGCTCCATCGTCGTGCCGGCCTGCACAGGGTGCGGGCTCCAATCGGGGCAGACGAACAGGGAGTAAAAACGCCTTGGAGGCGAGCGCCCACAGTGTTGGGGCTTAGAGCGGCACGAGGACTGGAACGTTGTGCCGTGCAGCAATTGTACGTCAAATCAGTACTGGCTCAGCATAATTTTATGCACCACAGGTCAATTTGGGTGGTGCTTTGCGGTTTCGCTCTCGTGTTTTGATGCCTGAGCCGCTCTAAGGGTAGCCTTTAAGCCGGTTGCGCTTCTGGAGCCACCTGTAAGGGCACCAAAAAGTCTTGGCTGATGCCGCTACCAACCGCATTGATACGAGTTAAAAACTCAGTCAGATATTTGTGCAGACCGGTTTCAAAGATTTCTTCGATACTCAGGTCGCGGAGTTCTGAAAGCAGTCGCAAGGCCGCTGATTGTGTATTAGACGATTGACTGTTTCTGACGCGCGACAAGGTATCGACAACTTCGTGCAGGCAATTCACCAGCGAGCGCGGCATGCCCAGACTTAAGATCATCAACTCGGCGATGCGCTCGGGCGTAATGACGTCGCGATAGACTTTGCGATAGTTTTCAAAAGCCGACACTGAGCGCAAGATTGCGGTCCAATAATAAAATTCATCAACGGGATCCGTATCGTCGTTGTGAACATCGTTGGCCGCTAAAAATTTAACGTCAAGTAACCGTGCAGTGTTGTCGGCGCGCTCAAGAAAGGTCCCGAGCTGAATAAAGTCGTAGGCCTCGCCGCGCATCATGGTGCCTAAATGCACACCGCGAATCAGATGCGATCTGAACTTTACCCATTCAAAAAATTCGGCGGGCGCACTTTTAAGCATGCCTTCGCCCATTAAGCGCTGCGCATCAAGCCACGTCGTGTTGATAGTCTCCCACAACTCTGTGGTGATTGAGCCTCTCACCGCGCGAGCATTTTCTCGCGCGCCTTGCAGGCAGCGCATGATCGAAGAGGGGTTGCTTGTATCGCTCACCATGAACCGCATGACGGCCTCTGGCGTGATGGCGGGTTGCTGCGCGGAGAAAGCTGCGGTGAGCTCTGAAATCTCAAGCAAAGCGGCCCAGCCGCGTTCGATCGTTTGTGCAGACTGTGGCAGCAACGACATCTGGTAGTTGACGTCGAGCATACGGGCCAAGTTTTCTGCCCGCTCGGTGTAGCGAGACATCCAGTACAAGTGATCGGCAGTTCTTGAAAGCATGAGGGTGATATCCGGGTGCGCAGTGTGCTGTATGTCTGATGTTTAGTGTTCAAGAACCCAGGTATCTTTGGTTCCGCCGCCCTGCGATGAGTTCACTACAAGAGAGCCCTCTTTTAACGCCACGCGAGTTAAACCACCGGGCACCATCCGTACATGCTGACCCGAGAGTACAAAGGGCCGAAGATCAATGTGACGTGGTGCGATCCCGGCATCGACATAGGTGGGGCAAGTCGACAAAGCGAGTGTTGGTTGTGCGATGTAATTGCTTGGATTGGCGAGCACGCGGGCTTTAAAGTCGTCAATTTCAGCACGCGTGGAAGCGGGTCCGACTAGCATCCCGTAGCCGCCTGCCCCATGCACCTCTTTGACAACGAGTTCGTGCATGTTTTGCACGACGTGGTCAAGCTCGTCAGGTTTGCGGCACATGAAAGTTGGTACGTTGGCGATAAGCGGCTCTTCGCTCAGGTAAAAACGAATCATATCCGGCACGAAAGGATAGATCGACTTATCATCCGCCACCCCAGTGCCAATGGCGTTGCAAATCGCAACGTTGCCTGCGCGATACGCGCGCAGCAAACCTTTCGCACCCAGTGTTGAATCGTCACGAAAGACTTCAGGATCAAGAAAATTATCATCGACCCGACGGTAGATCACATCAACGCGGCGCGGCCCTTGAGTTGTGCGCATGAAGACTGCGTCGTCCTGCACAAAAAGATCTTGCCCCTCCACGAGCTCGACACCCATTTGTTGAGCTAAAAACGCGTGCTCAAAATAGGCTGAGTTGTACATGCCTGGCGTCAGCACCACGACGTTTGGGGCGGTTGTGTTGGTGGGGCCAGCATTGCGCAGCGTATCGAGTAACAGGTCTGGGTAATGTGCGACGGGTTCAACCCGATGTTGTGCAAACAATTCAGGAAAGAGCCGCATCATCATTTTGCGATTTTCGAGCATATACGATACGCCCGAAGGAACTCGCAGATTGTCTTCAAGCACAAAGAGCTCGCCCGTTTGCGCGCCGTGATTGGCGCGCACGATATCAATGCCAGCAATATGCGCGTAGGTATTGTTCGGTACGTGCACGCCCTTCATCTGCGGTCGATACTGGGCGTTGTTGAGCACCTGCTCGGTGGGTATCAGGCCCGCTTTCAAAATGTGCTGCTCGTGATACACGTCGTGCAGAAACATGTTGAGCGCCTGCACCCGCTGCTTCAAACCGCGCTCAAGTGTTGTCCACTCTGAGGCGGGGAAAATGCGCGGCACAATATCAAACGGAATGGTGCGTTCGGTGCCATCGGTGTCGCCATACACCGCAAAGGTGATTCCAACACGTCTGAAAATAAGCTCAGCTTCATCGCGACGTGTTTGCAGCAGGTGCTCGGGTTGTTGAGCCAGCCACTGTGCAAAGTCTCGGTAGTGCGCGCGCGCGCTTTTGCTTGGGCAAGCTCCAACCTCGGGCCGAGCGCCGCTGGTATCTACCATTTCGTCAAAAGCGATGGGTCGTGCGAGTTGCTGCATGGGTCCGCCTTGCGCCGAGTCCGAAGGCCGTTGAGCAGTGGGCATCGTGCACCGCTCTAAGGTTGTCGTGTGTTTGAAACTTAAAGCAATTATCATGCCACAGCCATGTTTCAGTTCGAGTGACTGGCACACTTATTGCTTTGGATTGAGTATGCCTATACACGTCGCGCTACATCACCTGACCACTTATCGCTACGATAAGCGCATCAACCTGGGCCCCCAGGTGATCCGTTTAAAGCCAGCGCCACACTGCCGCACCCGGATCTTGTCGTATGCCTTGCGCATTACGCCGCTCGAGCACTTTTTAAACTGGCAGCAAGATCCCTTTGCTAATTATGTGGCGCGCGTTGTCATTCCAGAAAAGACCACCGAGTTTCAGGTAGAAGTTGATCTGGTTGCTGAAATGTCAGTGTATGACCCGTTCGATTTTTTTCTAGAGCCTTCGGCTGAAAAGTTTCCGTTTAAGTATGCGCCTGAACTCAAGGCTGACTTGGTGCCGTATCTGCGCACCGAGCCAGCAGGGCCTAAATTAACCACGTTTTTAAAGAACGTGCCGCATCGCACACGGCGTAGCATTGATTTTTTAGTTGAAATCAACGCGCGGTTGCATCGTAAGGTCAGCTACACGATCCGCATGGAGCCCGGCGTACAGACGCCTGAGCAAACACTTGAGCTGTGCTCGGGATCCTGCCGCGACACGGCATGGCTGATGGTGCAGGTGTTTAGGCACTTTGGTTTGGCGGCGCGCTTTGTGTCGGGTTACTTGATCCAGCTTAAGCCCGATGTTGAGGCAGTGGGTGGTCCAACGGGGGCAAGCGCTGACTTTACGGATTTGCATGCCTGGTGCGAGGTGTATTTGCCGGG
>CAIZGG010000409.1 GCA_903932425.1 uncultured beta proteobacterium
ATCTAGGCATATTCAAGTAAAGCAATTGACCAACTGACCAATACTGCGATCCACCAGGGTTTTGAAGATAGATTCTTGAGATGCGCGTACCAGGCAAAAGTCATAAAGACATTTGAAAGGGCCAAGAGCCCGACGAATAAAAACGGGCCCAGAAGGTTCGATAAATGAGTCATGTCCTTATAGTAATCCTTGAACCTATTCAACGAGCCGCGCAAATTTTTAATTTGGCAAAAACTCTATCTTTCCAGCAGCAACTAACGCGGGGCTTGATTGCTTGTTGCGATCCCAAGTTCAACCGCCTGAGCTCCATTTAGCCAAACCATGCGTGGCGTCATATTTTCGACGTCTGTTTTATACACCCAAGCAAATGCCTTGGGAGGCAGCATGTCTTTTAGGTAAGGAACGATACCTTTTTGATACCACTGTTCTGCGACCTGAAAGTCTCCGTTCACATTAGGGTGGTGGTATCCCAAACCGAATTGTTGTTTTGGATTCTTTCCGGTTTGTATGGAGTTGGCATTCGAGTAAATGCGCTGCGCGCCTCCAGCAAACACCCGATTGCAGGCGCTGGCGCAATTGTCTTGTTTGGCGTCGGTCCAGGTCGTCATCTTGTTGGCACGAAGGTAACGCCCTATTTCAACCGCGTCAGCTCCGTTTCCACCGCCAGAGTTTAATCTGACCAAAGAGATCCCTTTGCCTGTGCCCGACATGTATTGAATAAATTTTTTACCGTCACCGGGGCATAGATGCCCCTGCAGAAAAACGTAGTTGTCGACTTTAGACAGCTGAATCGGCTGGTCGCAGGGGTTGGCAGAGGCGGTTTGGCAGCCAAGCAAAAAAAGGGCAAACACAAAAACGGATTTCATAGGGCCTCTGTCAGTTCAAGATTGATCCAAGTATGATTGGTATATTCGCGCTTCAAGCGACATGGTCTTGAGGGATCGTTTGAGGGATTGTCCGCGAACCGCCTAATAGATGTCAATTTACGGAGTACAACTGATGTTTCATCGTGCCTTGGTTTGTGCGGTAGCGATTTTATGGACTGGGATGAGCTATTCGTTTGCCGCCAGCTTTGACTGCGCCAAAGCCAAACGGCCGTTAGAGAAGCTTATTTGTAGTAATCCCCAACTCAACAGCGCAGACGAACAGATGGGCATTACGTTTAAAGAAATCAATGCCTCCTTTCCGCTAAAAGGATTTGCCTTGCTCACGCAACGGCGTTTTATCGCAGATTACCCAACTTGTATGCTCGATGGAAACGGTAAGACCGTGGCAACAACGGCAACCGCGAATGCCTGTTTGCAGATGGTGCAGTCACGTATTAATGAGCTGCGCCAATACGCCCAGTCAAGGGTGTATTCAAATGCCAACGGTAAATTTACTCAAGATGATTTGGCAATTTTGGTCAGTAACAGTGGTGCGAAGAGTCAGATCAAGTTTTGGGGCAATTGGATGCCAGACGCTTACCGACCGGCACCATTTCCTGACGGGCGTTTATGTGACTTTGAAGCAGATTTGATTCCAGCCAAAGGTGGCTTTAAAACGGATCAAACGGATGACGTGATCATCTCGATTAGCGATACAGCGGTTCAGTTAAGTGGATTCATATCCTGTTCACCCAGAACCGGGATTGCTGACGGTGCTTATAAAAGAATAAAGTGAACAGTGTGCGGTTGGTGTAAGGAAGGATTGGATCCAAAAAATCTTAAGATATTTTATTGACAATCCAATAGCTTAAGCCAGACACCACGGCCGTTACAAAACTGCCCCAGGCGAGATCAATGAAAGCCAATTGTGTTGGAAAGTTGCGTACGACTGCCAGATTAGTCAGATCGTAGGTCATGTAACAAAAAAAGCCGAAAAGGGCGCCATACAAAACAGCGTCAAACCCCGACTGTTTGTTGAGTGCAGGCACAAGCACGAAAATAGACACACCAAGCGCATACAACAGGTAAAAAGCGGCGCCCGCCGCGAGTTTGGGTTCGCTAGTCATCAGATCACCCATCTGATCTTGATACAGTGTTTTTGCGATCCCTAAAAGCCAAATGAGGTCTACCACGACGAGGGCGATTAAAAACGTAAAGTAGATTCCAAGATACCTGAGCATATTGATTCCTTTGTCCTATCGACACATACTACTTGTCTTCAAAGATTCTTATCGTGCGTTTTCGCACAGACAGGCCAAGCGGAGGAGGTGTCACTTCGGTTGTATGTTGGGTGCCCAGCTGGTTGTTTTCAGCGCATGTCAAACCCGCCCAATCACGATGGAATTCAACACATGAATTACGATGATTCACCTTGAGAATCAAGGATTTAAGCTGGTGCCCGGGGCCGGAATCGAACCGGCACGCCTTGCGGCGGGGGATTTTGAGGCGACCAGCTACGTTAAGAGGCACGCAAATAGGGGGTCTTAAGATGAGTGCGCCTTGAGGGTACTCTATTTTGTTCGCAATGCTGCCAACCTTTCAATACCTTCCACCTCGCCTTGATCTAGCTCAAGGCGAAGCGTCGCAGTTTAATTAAGCCCATCAATAAACGTTTTAATTTTGCTATG
>CAIZGG010000410.1 GCA_903932425.1 uncultured beta proteobacterium
CTCGCCAAACAAGCGGTGCCGCGCTGGCTCACGAACGATGCCGCCACACAAAATGCCTATGACGCCTATGTACAAAAGATGGGGCCTTGTGTGATCGTGGTGCACAGTCAAAGCGGCTACTTTGGACTTCAAGCCGCCTTGAATAATCCAGATAACGTTAAAGCGTTAGTCTTGGTTGAGCCCCATGGCTCACCCGACCCGGCACTCACCGACCTCAGCGCGTTTAAAAATATACCGACGCTTTGGGTGTGGGGTGATTACGTTAACGATGTGCCTTTTTGGTCAAAAATCTATCAGCAACAAGAAAACTTTCGCGCACAGCTGTTAAAGCATGGGGCGCGCGCTGATATATTGAACTTGCCCGCTGCTGGGTTGCAAGGCAATAGCCACATGCCTATGATGGATCGCAACTCGGATACAGTGGCGGCGCTGATTCAAAAATGGCTGATTGAACGCCACCTTACTTTGTAAGGGACTGAAAGCTGCCATCAAACTACAGCTTGGCCTGTGAAACAAAGGTGAAAATGATGTTTGACTATCCAGTAACTTTAACTCCAGACGACGGAACAGTGCTGGTCACGTTTGTAGACGTACCAGAAGCAATAACTTTCGGTGCGGACGAAAATAAAGCCTTGTTGAACGCAATCGATGGGCTGAAAACCGGTTTGTCTTTTTATGTCGATTCTCGCAAACCGTTGCCCGTCGCCAGTCAACCGACCGTTAATCAAAAAACTGTTCGCCCTTCGGCGCTTGAATACCGCTAGCACCCTGCTCAGCAAAGTTCAATCCTGATCGCAACCGTCTAGGTGGGTACCTACGGCATCCGTGCGCTCGCAGGATTTGGGTTTGCCGCTGATAGGCATAACTGCGGCTTGACTAATTCTGCAAAGATCGATATTCTTACCGGTAACATATCGATCAATGAGTAGCCAGAAATGTCCAATACCGCAACGCTGTCGAGTAAGTTCCAAATCTCCATCCCAAAAGAGATCAGAGAAACAATGCACTGGTCTGCTGGGCAAGAGTTTGTGTTTTTGCCTAAGGGTGAGGGTCTGCTCGTTATGCCTGTACCCGAGCTCGCTCAACTGCGAGGCATCGCAAAAGGCGCGAACACTGAGAAGTACAGAGACCGCAAGGATCGCTTCTGATGGCATCCAAGCAACTGTGGGTGGTAGACACCTCTGCATGGATTGAATGGCTGACAGGTAGTCAGCATGCAAAAAAAATCAGCGACAGATTTCCTGCGAAGGACTTTTGTATTGTGCCGACAATCGTACAACTTGAGCTGTCTAAGTGGCTGACCAGAGAACTAGGCGAAGAGCGAGCTGATTCGGTGATCGCCTACACACAAAAATGCATTGTGGCACCACTTGAAACTAGCATTGCATTGCTAGCAGCAGAGTGTCATCGCAAGTTTAAGCTCGCAACCGCTGACGCGATCGTTTACGCCACGGCAGTACATTGCGGCGCCGAATTACTGACTTTTGACGCACATTTCGCCAAGCTGCCTGAGGTGACATACTTTGAAAAGTAACAAAACATACCCGCAGTGCGATCAATACGCCTTCAACCACCCCAACCCAGCTTCCACCTCGCCGCGTGGGCGATACTCGCAGCCGATCCAGCCGGTGTAGCCCAGTTCATCGACACGCTTTAACACGTTGGGGTAGTTCACTTCACCTTCGTCTGGCTCATTGCGTGTAGGCACTGCCGCAATCTGGATGTGACCGATATGTGGCATGTACTGTGCCAACTTGGTCAGGATATCGCCCTCGGCACAACCCACGTGATACACGTCAAACATCAATTTAATATTGCTGCGCCCACAAGCCTCGCGAATTGAATTTGAATCGGCTTGCTTTGAATAGAAGTAACCGGGTTTATCACGTTGGTTAATGGCCTCGAGCAACAAGGTAACGCCATGTGGTGCGGCTTGATCGGCAGCCCACTGCAGATTACGAATCATAGTTTCACGTGCTTGTACTTCAGTACCTGGCTTCAAAATGCCAGGCATCACATGAATAGCGGGTGCTCCACTGCCAATACACCACTGCAGCGATTGATTAAATGCTTGTTGAAAATCTGCCTCTCGACCCGGCAAAGCAGCCAGGCCCGACTCACCGATACTAGTATCGCCCATCGGTGTATTCACGGCCAACAGGGTCAGCTTCAAACGCGCGACGGCAGCTTTAACGTCTTGCGCGGGAGTGTCATAAGGCCACTGCAGTTCAATCGCTTTGAAACCACTGGCTGCGGCGCGTTCAATACGCTCAAGCAGCGGCAAGGTCGACCAAAGAAATCCTAAATTTGCAGAAAAACGGGCCATAAAAAGCTCTCGTATCGATTAGATGGGTGGATTAACAATGTTATAGCGCAAAGAATAGCAATTCGGCATCTACCCTTAACGTGTTTCATTGCTGGCGACGAAACTGGACACTTTCTTGGAGATGAGACGCCAAAACACGCAGCGCCTAGTGACTTTCTTTAGCGTGATTAATCGTATAACGCGGGATCTCGATCGTCAGATCAGCAGAACCGATCTTTGCCTGGCAGGCCAGACGCGAAGTTGTCGACAAGCCCCAAGCGCGATCAAGTAGATCTTCTTCAGAATCTGAAGCGGCTTCAAGCGAATTAAAGCCGGCCTTGACGACAACGTGACAGGTCGTGCAAGCACACGATAATTCGCAAGCATGCTCAAGCTCAACGTGGTTGTCTAACAACACGCGACAAATCGATTCGCCCACAGGTACATTGTCGATGACCATGCCCTCTGGGCACACATCAGGATGAGGAAGAACCGTAATTTTTGTCATAACCTTAAAAGCTCAAGTAACAAAATAATAAAAAATGTACTTACAGTTCGTTCAGCGACTTACCTTTCAACGCCGCACGAATGCTGCGATCCATACGCTGCGCGGCGAAATCATCGGTTACCTCTGACAACGCCTTGGTCGCCAGACGAATCGCCTCACTGTCATCGCCTTGCGCGCACAGCTGCGTGGCCTGTAATTGCTGCGCAATACGCGTTTGTTGAGCCGCGCTTAATAAATCAGAATCAGCCGCTAACGCCGCTTCAACCGACTCAATCAGTTGCTGGGCATCGACCTGCTGCTCACGCAACATCCGCATTTTTGCATCGTGATCGGCCAACGAGATACTGTCTGACAGCATGCGCGACACTTCGTCATCGGTTAAACCATACGAGGGTTTGACGGTGACAGAGGCTTCAACACCCGAGCCCTGCTCACGCGCGGTCACACTCAACAACCCGTCAGCGTCAACCTGAAACGTCACGCGAATACGCGCCGCACCCGCCACCATCGGTGGGATTCCACGCAACTCAAAGCGCGCCAGCGAACGACAGTCAGCGACCAAGTCACGCTCGCCCTGAACCACATGCACCGCTAACGCAGTCTGACCATCTTTAAAGGTGGTGAACTCTTGCGCGCGTGCCACTGGGATCGTACTGTTACGCGGGATGATGTGCTCAACCAACCCACCCATGGTTTCTAAGCCAAGGGTTAAGGGCGTGACATCCAACAACAACCAGTCTTCGCCTGGGTTGCGATTACCCGCCAACAAGTTAGCTTGCAAGGCAGCGCCCAAGGCTACGACCTGATCCGGATCCAGATCCGTTAACGGCTGTTTATCAAACAACGCATGAACAGCAGCCTGCACAACTGGCATACGTGTGGCGCCGCCCACCATCACGACACCCTGCACGTCTTTGATCGTAAGGCCCGCATCTTTTAAGACTTGACGTGCACAGCTGAGGGTACGCTCAACCAGCGACTGCGCAAGCGCTTCAAATGCCACACGTGTCAAAGACAACTCAACTTTTGCGGCACCCAATAGCACCGTTTCGGTATGCGACGCCTGATTGGTGAGGGCTTCACGCAAGCGGCGCGAGGCGCTTAATAAGGCACGCCTGGCCGCGTGATCCAAATCATTTAGGCAATGTACGCCAGCAAAATAATCAGCAAGTAAGGCATCAAAATCGTCACCACCCAAAGCGGTATCGCCACCGGTTGCAACAACTTCAAACACGCCGCGCGTGAGCTTTAATAACGAAACGTCGAAAGTGCCACCACCCAGATCAAAAACGACATACAAGCCTTCAGACCCGTGATCAAGACCGTAGGCGATTGCAGCTGCGGTGGGTTCATTTAACAAACGCAAGACGTTCAAACCCGCTAGACGCGCCGCATCCCGCGTAGCCTGTCGTTGCGCATCATCAAAATATGCAGGCACAGTGATCACTGCACCAACCAACTCGTCACCCAAATTGCCTTCCGCCAAAAATTTCAGTTTTTCTAAAATTTTTGCGGCGACCTCAACAGGCGACACATCAGCATATTGCGTATGGATTTTGACGCTTTGGCTATCGCGCACAAAATTAAACGGCATACCAGAGGCTAACGCGTCGTCATACGAGCGCCCCATCAAGCGCTTCACCGACACTAAGGTGTCGAGCGGATGCTGTGCCTGCTGCGCCAACGCCTCGACACCCACTAACGCCGCACCACCCGCCTGATACAAGACAGCTGAAGGCACAAGATGACGCCCTAGCTCGTCGGGTAAGACTTCGGCCACACTGCTGCGCACTGAGGCCACTAGTGAGTGCGTTGTACCTAAATCGATACCCACCGCAAGTCGTCGTTGATGCGGGGCTGGTGATTCGCCCGGTTCAGAAATCTGCAATAAAGCCATAGGTACGTTTTAAACTTCTATAGTTTGGAGCTGAGTGGTTAATTTATCTAGAAACATCCACTCGCGGATACGACTAGCAGCTTGCGTGTACTGCTCAGAACCAAGCGCCTCGGCAACAGCCTGCTGGCAACCGGCTAAAGCCAACTCAATTTCTTGAGATAAGGCCTCGCGCGCGGCAATATTGTGAGGATCATCTAGACATTCATCGAGCTGTTCATGCCACGACATTTGTTGCATCAAAAACTCGGGCGACATTGCTGTGTTCGTTTCAGTTTGCAAATCAACGCCCGCAAGCTCGCACAGATAACGTGCCCTCAACAAGGGCTGCTTGAGCACACGATAAGCTTCGTTCGCTTGGGCGCTCCATTGCATCGCCACCCTGCGCTCAGGCGCTGAGCGGGTTGCAAAGCGATCGGGGTGTACCGCTTGCGCGACGTTCTTCCAGGATGCCTCAAGTTGCGCGGCATCTATTGTGAAGGCACGAGGCAAATCAAATAGTGCAAAGTGATCTGTTGCGTTCACGGGCGACTATACCGTGAACGATTCGCCGCAGCCGCAGGTCGCCTTTTCGTTAGGATTGCGAAACTTAAAGCCCTCGTTCAAACCTTCGCGCGCGTAATCAAGCTCTGTGCCTTCAAGGTAGGCCAAGCTTTTAGGATCAACAAAAACTTTGACACCAAAGCTTTCAAACACCTGATCTTCTGAGGCAGGTTCATCAACGTACTCAAGTTTATAAGCCATGCCAGAGCAACCGGTCGTACGCACGCCCAAACGCAAACCGATACCGCTGCCGCGTTTTTGCAGATATTTGCCGATATGGTCGGCGGCCTGAACAGTCAGTGTGACAGCCATGGCTTATCCTTGGTGTTTGTCTTTGTAGTCTTTAACCGCTGCTTTGATCGCGTCTTCAGCCAAAATAGAACAATGGATTTTGACGGGTGGCAAGGCCAGTTCTTCGGCGATTTGAGTGTTACGGATGGTAAGAGCCTGTTCGAGTGTCTTACCCTTCACCCATTCAGTCACAAGCGAGCTCGAGGCAATCGCCGAGCCGCAACCATAGGTTTTAAAACGCGCGTCTTCAATGATACCGGCGTCGTTGACGCGGATCTGCAACTTCATCACGTCGCCACAGGCTGGTGCACCCACCATGCCGGTGCCAACCTGATCGTCGCCCTTATCAAAGGTGCCGACGTTGCGGGGGTTTTCGTAATGATCCAGTACTTTTTCGCTGTATGCCATGAGTGTTCTCCAACCTATACGTTTAGTGGGCGGCCCACTGAACTGAATTCAAATCGATACCGTCTTTAGCCATTTCCCAAAGAGGCGACATATCACGCAACTTACCCACTCGCGCTTTAAGCAACTCAACTGCAAAGTCGATTTCTTTTTCGGTAGTAAAGCGCCCGATCGTAAAGCGGATCGAACTGTGTGCAAGTTCGTCGTTGCGTCCGAGCGCGCGCAAGACGTAAGAGGGCTCAAGGCTCGCCGAGGTGCACGCCGAACCGCTTGATACCGCGAGCTCTTTGATAGCCATGATCAGGGACTCGCCCTCAACGTAGTTAAAGCTCACGTTCAGGTTGTGAGGCACACGCTGCTCGATGTCACCGTTAAGATAGACTTCTTCGATTTGCGACAAGCCAGCCCACAGGCGATCACGCAGCATGCGGATTCGTTCGTTTTCAGTACCCATTTCGGCTTGTGCCAGGGCGAAAGCCTCGCCCATACCAACGATTTGGTGGGTTGCGAGTGTGCCCGAACGAAAACCACGCTCGTGCCCGCCGCCGTGCATTTGAGCCTCAATACGGATGCGAGGCTTACGACGCACGTACAACGCACCGATCCCTTTAGGGCCATAGGTTTTGTGTGCGCAGAAAGACATCAAATCCACTTTAAGCGTTTGCAGATCAATGTCGACTTTGCCTGTTGCCTGAGCAGCATCCACATGGAAAATAATATTTTTTTCGCGGCAGATTTCGCCAAGCGTTGCGATCGGCTGAATCACACCAATTTCGTTATTGACAAACATTACCGACACCAAGACGGTATCAGGGCGGATCGCTGCTTTAAACGCGTCGAGGTTAATCAAGCCGTCTTCTTGTACATCAAGATAGGTGACCTCAAAGCCCTGCCGTTCAAGTTCACGACAGGGATCGAGCACCGCCTTGTGTTCAGTTTTAACAGTAATGATGTGCTTGCCACGCTCTGCATAAAAACCAGCGGCGCCTTTAATCGCAAGGTTGTTAGATTCAGTTGCGCCTGAGGTCCAGATAATTTCGCGTGGATCAGCATTGACGAGCGAGGCCACTTGAGCACGCGCGCGCTCAACGGCCTCTTCGGCCTCCCAGCCATAGGCGTGGCTGCGTGACGCTGGATTACCTGCGTGTTCGTAGAGCCACGGGATCATCTTGTCGACAACTTTGGGGTCGACCGGCGTGGTGGCTGAGTAATCTAAATAAATTGGTAATGAGGACATTGAGAGCTCCTAGGCGCTTGCAGTAGCAGACTGTTTAATGGCGGTCGAGGGAGTGTTCACCAAATTGACGCGTACGCCCGCACCATTGGCTTGGCTCGCCTCTTGAATCTGACGCAAACGTTGTTGATCAACCAAATCCTGCAGCGCCACTGAATCAAGAAAATCAACCATTTTACGATTGAGTGTTGACCACAGTTCGTGCGTCATACAGATGCCTTGCTTGCCATCCGTACCGGTTGTACAGTCGGTTTTACCGCCACAGCTCGTGGCGTCGATGGGTTCGTCAACGGCAAAGATGATGTCCGCCACAGTAATCGTGCGAGCCAAGCGTGCCAACGTGTAGCCGCCACCTGGGCCGCGAACGCTTTCAACCAGCTCGTGGCGGCGCAGTTTGCCAAACAGCTGCTCAAGATAGGACAGAGAAATATTTTGTCGCTGACTAATCGCGGACAAGGTGACAGGCCCACTTTGCTGGCGCAAAGCAAGATCAATCATCGCCGTAACAGCAAAACGCCCTTTGGTGGTGAGTCGCATGACAGGGTCCTTTAAACAAAGCGCTTACACAGTGCAAACGCTTATCCGACTAAACAACTCAAGTATACACAATTCTTGACTGTTTTGCTAGGGTATCCCCTGAAAGACCCTAGAGCAATCGTGCGTTGTACCAAAAAAAAACCGCGCATTGCACGGTTTTTTTACATTACAACAACCGTGCCCACAAAGGCACCGAAGTGCTAGGCAGCCTGGTATTGCGTTGCGCGCTTACGCACCAGTTCTAATACGCCCTGGCAAGAATCCTCAAGGTAATCAAGGACTTTACCAAAACCTTCAGGGCCACCATAGTATGGGTCTGGCACCGTGGCTTCTTCGAACTCATTGGCAAAACGCATCAATAACATTAGCTTGTGCTGATGCAGTTTTGGACACTGTTGCTGCATGGCCGAGAGGTTTTCCCAATCCATGGCCAAAATCAGGTCATATTCGCGGTAATCTTCGGGTGTGACCTGACGCGCAACGTGTTCGGCGATTTCGTAGCCGCGTTTGCGCGCCGCGGCCAACGCACGCGGATCAGCGCCTTCACCAAGGTGAAAGTTATGGGTACCGGCAGAATCAATGCCCACTACCTCAGCGAGGCCAGCTTCTTTGATCAGGTGGCGAAAAACGCCTTCAGCACTGGGAGACCGGCAAATGTTACCCGTGCATACGAAAAGAACTTTTGTCATCATGGTGCATATTGTGCGGGAAAACCCCTAACATGTCTAGACATTTTTTCTGCAAATTAACAAAAAATTACACTGCGGAGAAAAAATTTAATCCCTATGTATTTCAATGCGTTACAGCACTATTACCAATAAATAAATAGTCCATATAGTGAAAAATTGCACCATTTATCTTAAAGACAATTAAAAAATTTTAGAGCGCTCATTTTGAAATGCACCGACACAAAGCCTGACTAAGACTTTTACGCACCAGAAAGTAGCACGCGCTCTTTCAACGCTTTTAAGGCGTCACGCGCTGCAGCTGCCTGTTCAAACTCAAGGTTGCGAGCATGGTCCAGCATCAGTTTTTCTAGACGCTTAAACTCTTTTGCCAGCGCTTTTTCATCGGTAATCAAGGCATACGACGATGCGTCTTCGGGCTGATCTCTGAACGCTGGCGCCACAATGCCATCGATCAGTTCACGCACCGCCTTACGCACGCTGCGAGGTTCAATACCGTGTTCGAGGTTAAAGGCGAGTTGTTTATTGCGACGTCTTTCGGTTTCGCCCATGGCACGCTGCATTGAATCAGTGACTCGATCAGCATACAAAATAGCGCGCCCGTTTAAGTTACGTGCTGCGCGACCAATGGTTTGAATCAAGCTGCGATCCGAGCGTAAAAAGCCCTCTTTATCGGCATCAAGAATCGCAACCAATGAGACCTCGGGGATATCCAAACCCTCGCGCAACAGGTTAATACCGACCAACACATCGAAGACCCCAAGGCGCAAATCGCGAATAATTTCTACGCGCTCAACCGTATCGATATCTGAATGCAGGTAGCGCACACGCTGACCACTCTCGGTCAGGTAGTCGGTTAAATCCTCAGCCATGCGCTTGGTCAGTGTTGTCACCAGCACACGCTCTTGCACCGCTGTACGTAATTTGATCTCACCTAACAAATCGTCGACCTGCGTACGGGCTGGGCGCACTTCAACAATCGGATCCACCAAACCTGTAGGGCGCACCACTTGCTCGACCACATGATCAGAGTGTGCCTGTTCGTAGTTGCCGGGCGTTGCAGAAACGAACACGCACTGACGCATACGCGCTTCAAACTCTTCCATTTTTAGAGGGCGATTATCCATCGCCGAGGGCAAACGAAAGCCGTAGGTCACAAGTGTTTCTTTACGAGCGCGGTCACCACGATACATGCCACCTAGCTGACCGATCGTGACGTGGCTTTCGTCGATAAACATTAATGCGTCGCGTGGCAAGTAATCAATCATCGTAGGCGGCGGATCGCCGGGCGCAGCGCCCGATAAGTGTCGCGAATAGTTTTCAATGCCTTTACAGAAACCAAGTTCAGAGAGCATCTCAAGATCAAAGCGCGTGCGTTGTTCGATGCGCTGTGCCTCGATCAAATGCCCCGAGTCAACAAACTGTTTGACGCGCTCGCGCAGCTCTTGCTTGATGGTTTCAATCGCACGCAAGACAGTGTCGCGCGGCGTCACGTAATGCGACCCCGGGTACACGGTAAAGCGCGGCACCTTTTGCCGTACCTTGCCTGTCAAGGGGTCGAATAGTTCTAGACTTTCAACTTCGTCATCAAACAGCGTTAAGCGCACAGCAAGCTCGGCGCTTTCTGCCGGAAAAATGTCAATCGTTTCGCCGCGTGCGCGAAACGTACCACGCGTAAACTCAAGATCGTTACGCTCGTATTGCATGGCGACTAAGCGCTCAAGAATTTCGCGACGAGCAATGCGATCGCCGGCCCGCAAAATCAAGACCATGGCGTGGTAATCCGCAGGGTTGCCAATACCGTAGATGCAAGAGACCGTACCTACAATAATGGTGTCGCGCCGCTCGAGCAAACTTTTGGTGGCCGACAAACGCATCTGTTCGATGTGCTCGTTAATCGATGAATCTTTTTCGATAAACAAATCACGGGTCGGCACGTACGCTTCAGGCTGGTAGTAGTCGTAGTACGACACAAAGTATTCAACCGCGTTTTTTGGAAAAAACTCGCGCATCTCGGCATACAGCTGCGCCGCCAAGGTTTTGTTCGGCGCCAATACTAAAGCGGGCCTACCCAGGCGAGCAATCATATTCGCCATCGTGAAGGTTTTTCCTGAACCCGTCACACCCAACAGTGTTTGCGACATTAAGCCATCACGTACACCCTGCTCGAGTAGATCAATCGCGCGCGGCTGATCACCGCCCGGCGGATACGGCTGGTACAGATGAAAGGGGCTATCGGGATAATCGATAAAACGGCCCTTCTCGTTGCCGGTTGAGATAGCCGCGCTATAGATCGTATCTACGGCCTCGGGTGTGTAGCTGGCTGAGGCCAGGTCAGACGCGGCCCCATACAAGGGCGCGCCTGCCGGCAACGCCAGCCCCTGACTGTGATCTGCGACTGGATCGACGACTTCGACGACACCGATTATGTCGCTAGGCTCTGCGGCTATAGGCGCCTGCGCACCTTTTTCGGGTACTGCTTGCTCGATCGTTTTTTTGCTCTTGCGGGTGGCCATGCTAGACTTATTCGGGATACCCCTCGGTCTGAGGGTAACCTGCCATTATGTTCTCTCAAAATGCGTACGTCTACCCCAACCTTGTCACACTTACCTTTTGCACACTAAAACCCAAATGAGCACCCTCTTTCAAGCCGTTGAACTTGCCCCCCGCGATCCAATTCTGGGGTTAAACGAACAATTTAATGCCGACACCCGACCCACCAAAGTCAACCTCGGTGTGGGCGTGTATTACGACGATAACGGCAAGATTCCCCTTCTCAAGGCCGTACACACGGCAGAGGTCGCGCGCGTTGAAGCTGCCGCCGCACGTGGCTATTTACCGATCGAAGGGATCGCTGGCTACAACAAAGGTGCACAAGAACTGGTGCTAGGCAAAAGCTCGGCACTGATCGCTGCCGGTCGCGTCTTGACCATGCAAGCTTTGGGCGGCACCGGTGCGCTCAAAATTGGTGCCGACTACATTAAACAGCTCGCTCCAAACGCTAAAGTGGCAATCAGTGACCCAAGCTGGGAAAATCATCGCGCGCTGTTTGAGCGCGCTGGCTTTGAGGTCATCACTTATCCATACTATGACGCTGCCACCCACGGCTTAAATTTTGACGGCATGCTCGCGGCCCTGAAAGCACTGCCACCCAAAAGCGTGGCGGTTTTACACGCCTGCTGCCACAACCCAACCGGGGTTGATCTCTCGAACGAACAATGGAAAGCCGTTGCGCAGGTTGTCAAAGCGGGCGATCTGATCCCCTTCTTAGATATCGCCTACCAAGGGTTTGGTGATGGGCTCGAACAAGATGCGGCAGCCGTGCGTATATTTGCTGATCTGGATATGACGATGTTTATCAGCTCGTCGTTTTCAAAGTCTTTTTCTCTGTATGGCGAACGCGTCGGTGCACTGACCATTGTCACCGGCAGTCAAGACGAGTCAAACCGCGTGCTGAGCCAAGTCAAGCGCGTGATTCGTACAAATTATTCAAATCCACCGACACACGGCGGCACGATCGTATCCACAGTTTTAAATACGCCCGAGCTGTTTGCCCTTTGGGATCAAGAGCTCGCCGGCATGCGCGACCGTATCCGCCTGATGCGTCGTCAAATCGTTGAAAAACTGGCGCAGTACGGCGCCACCCAAGACTTCAGCTTTGTGATGAAGCAACGCGGTATGTTCTCGTTTTCTGGCATGACTGCACCCCAGGTTGAGCGTCTGCGCACCGACCATGGGATCTATGCGGTGAGCAGCGGTCGGATTTGTGTGGCTGCTTTGAATAGCAAAAACATCGATACAGTGGCTAAAGCAATGGCCGAAGTCATGAAAAACGCCTAAAAAGTCTGTCAAGCGCGCTGACGAGCACGCATGATGCCTGCTCGTCATAACGCGATGCGTCTTGGCGTCGTTCTCTGAGTGAATGGCAACCCGAAGCAGCCGGCAGCGGTCTGAACTGTTTTTATGTACAGATAAATTTGCACAATGTTATTAAATCGTGCAAAATACTGCTGTATATAAAAACAGCTCGGCTTTAACTAGCCTAAAGGATGCTTTCCATGTCGCTCAAGCTTACCGATCGTCAGCAACAGATTTTGGATCTTATCCGCCAGGCGATCGTCAACACGGGGTTTCCACCCACGCGGGCTGAGCTTGCGACGGTACTGGGCTTTAAGTCTGCTAATGCGGCTGAAGATCACTTGCGTGCCCTCGCGCGCAAGGGCGTCATTGAACTGACGGCCGGTGCCTCAAGGGGCATTCGTTTAACTGAGTTGGCCAATGAGTCGATTGAAACCGATGTTGGATCCGAAATCCCCGCCGATCGCCCTCGTCTTAAAACGCTACCTGGGTCAGGCTTTTTTCTCTTACCTTTGATTGGGCGCGTTGCCGCAGGGCACCCAATCTTAGCGACCGAAAACATCGAAAAAGAAATCAACGTCGATCTCGATATGTTTGCTGAACGGCCTGACTATCTGCTGAAGGTAAAAGGTCTTAGCATGCGCGATGCTGGCATCTTAGATGGCGACTTACTCGCGATTAAAAAAGTCAGTGACGCCCGTAACGGCCAAATTGTTGTGGCCCGCATTGATGAAGAAGTAACAGTCAAACGCCTGAGCAAGTCGGGTGGGCGCATCGAACTGTTGCCTGAAAACCCAGATTTTGAGCCGATTCAAATTCAACCAGGACAAGATTTTTCGCTTGAAGGCATTGCTGTGGGTTTGATACGCAATACAACGCTGCACTAAGACCACGGCGCAAGGCGCCTGTGGCTTCAGCACTGCGCAATGTTCAAACCGCAATGTGCAAATACTTGTATTGCCGCAACCGGCTCGACGCCTAAAGCCTAAAAACGAATCGTCTTTAAACGTCTCGCCATTTTTCTAAGTCACGTCGATCGCGTTTTGTAGGGCGCGCCTTGATGTCTTGCGATGGCTCAACAAAATATTTGCGCTTTTCTGCAGCCGTTTCTCGTGCCAGCAAGCTCTCGGGCGTTTCATCAAACAACATCCGCGCCAAGGGTGCTGAGCGTCGCGTTTCAGTTACCCCGCGCACCCACAGTTCAAAGCGCTCTTGTTCGCGCTGAATCAGCAAACGATCACCAACCTTTACAGTTCTTGCAGGCTTGACTCGATCGCCGTGCAACTGCACGCGCCCTGCCTCAATTGCCAGCACAGCTTGGGCACGTGATTTAAAAAATCGTGCAGCCCACAACCATTTGTCGATCCGAACCGTCTCAAGATTTTCTAGCATTTTTATCTCAAAAAAAGGCGTCGTAAAAACGACGCCTTTTTGTTCACACTTAAAGAAACTCTAAATCAAATCACGAATAGACTCTGCTTGACTACTAACTTGTAACCCAACGCACAAAGAACAGAGCACAACCTCACATTCACCATCACCCCAGATGCTGGGGCGTCGACGCCGCATGCAAGGTTAAAACATCAATGCTTAATCACTGGATCAGTCGCGGCAACTGCTTCTGTAGCCTTCGCCACAACCGTCTCTGCCACCGGAGCCTCTTCAGGAAGCGGCGTTAACGGATTCACCAGCGCAACTTCTAATACCTTATCAATCCAGCGCACCGGAATAATCTCGAGCTGATTCTTAACGTTATCAGGGATATCAGTTAAATCCTTGACGTTTTCTTCAGGAATCAACACGGTCTTAATACCACCGCGATGTGCTGCCAAGAGTTTTTCTTTCAAACCACCAATGGCAAGCACTTCACCACGCAAGGTAATTTCACCCGTCATCGCAACATCTGCGCGCACGGGGTTTTCGGTTAAAGCCGAAACGATTGCCAAGGTGATTGCGATGCCTGCTGAGGGGCCGTCTTTAGGTGTAGCGCCTTCAGGAAAGTGCACATGAATGTCACGCTTCTCAAACACGCTATCACTGATACCCAAGCGTCGAGCCCGAGCACGTACGACACTGCGCGCTGCCTCAACCGATTCTTTCATCACATCGCCGATTGAACCCGTGCGCTGAATGACCCCTTTACCGGGCATGGCGGCAACTTCGATGGTGAGCAGGTCGCCACCAACCTCTGTCCAGGCCAGACCATTGACCTGTCCGATCTGATTTTCTTTCTCGGCCATCCCAAAACTGAAGCGGCGTACGCCCAAGTAGTCGCTCAGATTTTCAGAGGTTACTATCACCTTCGCAGGCACCTCTTTAGACTTGGCTAACTTAAGCGCTTCGCTATCAGCCAACAGCTTTTTCACGACCTTACGGCAGATTTTCCCGATATCGCGCTCAAGCGAGCGCACGCCAGCTTCGCGAGTGTAATAACGCACGATATCGCGCAAGGCCGACTCTTCAACGACCAACTCTTCCGCCTTAACGCCATTGTTTTGCATGACCTTAGGCAACAGATGATCCATCGCGATATGAATCTTCTCTTCTTCGGTGTAACCCGAGAGACGAATAACCTCCATACGGTCAAGCAAGGCCGCTGGGATATTCAAGGTGTTGCTCGTTGCGACAAACATCACGTCAGACAAGTCGAAATCGACCTCAACGTAATGGTCTTGAAACGTGTGGTTCTGCTCGGGATCAAGCACCTCTAAAAGCGCCGACGCAGGATCACCCCTGAAATCCATCCCAAGCTTGTCAATCTCGTCTAACAGAAACAGTGGGTTACGCACTGCAACCTTAGACATGTTTTGTAATATCTTGCCCGGCATTGAACCGATGTAGGTACGACGATGGCCACGAATCTCGGCTTCGTCGCGTACACCACCCAAAGCCATACGAATAAACTTGCGATTCGTGGCTTTAGCAATAGACTGACCCAGCGAAGTTTTACCAACGCCTGGCGGGCCAACTAAACAAAGAATAGGCGCTTTGATTTTGTCGACACGCTGCTGCACAGCAAGATACTCAAGAATGCGTTCTTTGACCTTGTCTAAGCCGTAGTGATCGTCGTCGAGCACGCTCTCGGCGTTGGGAATCGAATGATTCACCTTGCTCTTTTTGCGCCAAGGCAAATTGATCACCGTGTCGATATAGTTGCGCACGACAGTCGCCTCAGCTGACATCGGTGACATCAGCTTAAGCTTTTTGATTTCGCCATCAACTTTCTTTTTGGCGTCTTTAGGCAAGTGAGCAGCCAGAATTTTCTTTTCAAGCTCTTCAATGTCGGCACCCTCTTCGCCTTCGCCAAGCTCTTTTTGAATCGCCTTCACTTGCTCGTTCAGATAGTAGTCACGCTGACTTTTTTCCATCTGCTTTTTCACACGGCCGCGAATCCGCTTTTCAACCTGAAGAATATCAATCTCGGTTTCGAGCTGGGTCAGCAAAGCCTCAAGACGCTCTGAAGTAGAAATCACTTCAAGCATTTTCTGCTTTTGCTCAAGCTTCAACGGCAAGTGTGCCGCGATGGTGTCGGCTAACCGTCCGGCATCGTCAATCCCGGCTAGCGAGGTCAAAATCTCGGGTGGGATCTTTTTATTCAGTTTGACGTACTGCTCAAACTGCCCCACGATCGCCCGGCGCAGCGCCTCGGTTTCAGCACTGACCAAGGCATCGGGGGCAATCGGCATCAAGGTCGACGTAAAGTGCGTGTCGGTATCCTGAATTTCGGTGATACGAGCACGCTGTGCGCCCTCTACAAGAACCTTAACCGTGCCATCGGGCAGTTTAAGCATCTGCAAGATGGTCGCTACACAGCCAATCTCGTAGACGTCGTCTGGAGTCGGATCGTCTTTACCAGCCGATTTTTGGGCGGCCAACATAATGCTTTTACCGGCCTCCATTGCAGCCTCAAGCGCACGAATAGAACGCGGGCGCCCAACGAATAGAGGGATGACCATGTGGGGAAACACCACCACGTCGCGCAAAGGCAGCAACGGCAGCTGAATCGATTCAGAGGGCAAGGTCTGGTTTTCAGACATGAAAAAATCCTAATAAAGACTCGGAAAAGCCCAAGTGAGCCACCGACATAACGACTGTAATGATACGAATATGTCTGTTATGTAGACGATAGCTCAAATTTCAAGCCTGTGACACCGACATAACAAAAAGCCCCTACAAAGGGGCTTATAAAAACATATTTTATGAAAGGCTTTGAGTCTTTTTGAAAATCTTAAAGTCAACCTTAAGCGCTTTGGGACGGATCGAAAAACCTGCCCCTTCGCAGCCAAGCCTTAAGCAGCTGCGTCGCGCAAGTTACGCTCAGTTTTAGGCTGCTCTTTTTCGTCGCCGTAAACTAACAAGGGCTTACCTTGGCCTTCAATCGTCGCTTCGTCAAGTACCACACGTTTGATATTGCCCTGTGTGGGCAACTCGTACATAGTGTCTAGCAAGGCAGACTCAAGAATTGAACGCAAGCCACGCGCGCCAGTTTTACGCTTGACGGCTTTGCGAGCAATCGCACGTAAAGCAGCCGGACGAATCTCAAGCTCGGCGCCTTCCATGGCGAAGAGCTTTTGAAACTGTTTAACCAGAGCGTTTTTGGGCTCAGTCAAAATTTGAATCAGTGTGTCTTCGTCAAGCTCTTGCAAGGTCGCGATCACAGGCAAGCGTCCCACCAACTCAGGAATCAGCCCAAACTTCACCAAATCTTCGGGTTCTACCTCAAGAAAGGTGCTGCCAGCTGATTGTTCAATTTTTGAGTCGACTTTGGCGCTAAAACCGATACCAGAGCGCTCAGTACGATTGCGAATGACTTTTTCAAGACCATCAAACGCGCCACCAACGATAAATAAAATGTTGGTGGTATCAACTTGAACAAAATCTTGATTAGGGTGCTTGCGGCCGCCCTGCGGAGGCACAGAGGCCACCGTGCCTTCAATCAGTTTCAGCAGCGCCTGCTGTACGCCCTCACCCGAAACATCGCGAGTAATAGAGGGGTTATCAGCTTTGCGTGAAATTTTATCGATTTCGTCAATGTAGACAATCGCGCGCTGCGCTTTATCGACTTCGTAATTACAATTTTGCAGCAGTTTTTGAATGATGTTTTCGACGTCTTCACCCACGTAACCGGCCTCGGTTAGGGTCGTGGCGTCAGCCATCACAAACGGCACATTTAATTGACGTGCCAAGGTTTGAGCAAGCAAGGTTTTACCAGAGCCCGTGGGGCCGATCAGCAAAATATTACTTTTGGATAGCTCGACATCATCACCCTTGACTTCACCATGGCGCAAGCGCTTGTAATGGTTGTACACGGCAACCGCCAACACGCGTTTAGACGCAGTTTGGCCAATCACGTATTGATCAAGAAAAGCTTTGATTTCGGCTGGTGTTGGTAAATCGGTACGGATCGAGGCACGGGCACTTGCCTGAGCTTCTTCGCGAATAATGTCATTACACAGTTCAATACACTCGTCACACACAAAGACCGAAGGGCCTGCGATGAGTTTTCGTACTTCGTGCTGTCTCTTGTTGCAAAATGAACAATGCAAGATCTTGGTGCTAGCTGAGCCTTTTTTTTCTGACATAACGATCCATTACCAGTTGTACCAAGCCTTGTTTTAACAGATGTTCGAGCGACGCTGAAACATCGAGGCTTGGCTAAATACTTATACGGTGTCGGCCCGCGAGGTTAAAACCTTGTCAATCAGGCCATACGATACTGCATCGGGGGCAGACATAAGGTTATCGCGCTCGGTATCCAAGGCAATACGCTCAATGGTTTGACCCGTGTTCTCGGCCAGCATTCCGTTTAAGCGCTCGCGCAAATCTAAAATTTCGCGGGCCTGAATTTGAATATCTGAAGCTTGACCCTGCGCGCCACCAGAAGGCTGATGAATCATGATGCGAGAGTTTGGTAACGAAAAACGCTTACCTTTTGTACCTGCAGCCAATAAAAACGCGCCCATGCTGGCAGCTAAGCCGGTACAAAGTGTTGACACCTCAGGCTTGATAAAGCGCATGGTGTCATAAATTGCCATGCCTGCGTAAACCGACCCACCTGGTGAATTGATGTAAAGCGCAACATCTTTGTCAGGGTTTTCAGACTCTAGGAAAAGCAGCTGAGCAACAATGACGTTGGCAGACTGGTCATTCACCGGCCCCACCAAAAAAATGACGCGCTCTTTGAGCAATCTTGAGTAAATATCATAGGCACGTTCGCCGCGCCCAGATTGCTCAATGACCATAGGGATGTAACCAAGCGCAGTAGGAGTCACAGACTCGCCACCGTGCATGGATGCATAAAAGTCGGTAAAACGTTGCATTTATTTAGTTTCCATGACTTGGTCAAAGGGCACTTGCTCGTCTTCAACTTGCGCCTTGGCTAACGCATGCTGAACCACGTTGTCTTCGAGCACAATGCCTTCGACTTCTGAGCGCCGTGCACGATCTGACAGATAATAGCTGACAACTTCAGCGGGCTTTTCGTAGCTTGAAGCAAATTCTTCGATGCGGGCACGAACCTGCTCTGGCTTGGCCTGCAGTTGCTCAGCCTGAACCAGTTCAGACACCAGCAAACCGAGTTTAACGCGGCGCTCGGCCTCAGTTGCAAACGCATCAGCCGGAATAGGCATTTTGTCTGCATTGGGCACGCCACGCTGGGTCAGTTCGGCACGGGCTGCGGCAACGCGGGCCTCGCACTCGCTGTCGATCAGGGCCTTGGGCACATCGAACGTAGCAACGGCCACCAAAGCATCCATGACGCTGTTTTTCGTGCGCGCCATCGTGCGCGCTTTGACTTCGCGCTCGATGTTGGCGCGAATGTCTGTTAGCAATTTTTCGACATCGCCCTCGGTTTGACCCAAGGCTTTGGCAAACTCGGCATCAAGTTCAGGCAAGATTGGCTCGGCGACTTCTTTAACGGTAATGGTGAATTCAGCCGTTTTACCTGCAACATCTTTACCGCCGTAATCGGCTGGAAATGGCAGCGGAAACACCTTGGTTTCGCCGGCCTTCATGCCCCGCACAGCGACCTCAAACTCAGGCAACATACGGCCCTGGCCCAAGACAAAAGGGAAATCTTCTGCTTTGCCACCCTCAAACGGCACGCCATCGATCGTGCCGGCAAAGTCAAGCTTGACCTGATCGTCGTCTTGGGCAGCACGACCTTCAGCGGCCTTATGCTGAGCACGTTGCTTGCGCAACACATCAACCGTGCGTTGTACCTCGGCTTCGCCAACGGTCGTCACAGAGCGCTTGATTTTCAGTGCGCCCAAATCGGGCAGCGTAATCGTTGGATAGACTTCAAAAGTTGCCACAAAAGATAAGTCGTTTTCAGACTGGCCTTCAGTTTTTGGTGCCAACTTTGGGGCGCCCGCTACACGCAATCCAGAAGCAATAATGGCTTGCTCAAAGGCCTGCCCGACCATTGTGTTGATTGAGTCGTAGCGAATGCCAGCGCCATGGCTGCGCTCTAGCATGGCCATTGGCACCTTGCCTGGACGAAAACCAGCGACTTTCGCAGTGCGCGAAACGCGCTTGAGTTCGGCCTGAACAGCTTTTTCGACATCGGCCATTGAGACCGAGATTTCAACACGGCGCTCGAGGCCGGAGAGGGTTTCAACCACAGGTTGCATGAAGATCTACCAAACAAAGATAACGGAGAGCGCAGCGGACAGCCCACGCCAACTAGGTAATAAATGGTGCGAAGGGCGGGACTCGAACCCGCACACCTGTTACGGCGTCAGGACCTAAACCTGGTGCGTCTACCAATTTCGCCACCTTCGCAGTAGCCGAGCATTGTAGCGCACCCTGTAGAGGTTTCCCGCCCATTTAGTCCCGGCAACTGGTTAAAATACGCAAATGAACCCACGTCTAGACACCTTACAGCCCTATCCTTTTGAAAAACTTCGCCTTTTATTGGCTCAGGCGGGAACCCCGCCTGCCGGTCTGCGGGCGATTAACCTTTCAATTGGCGAACCCAAACACGCGGCCCCGCAATGCGTCAAAGATGCCATCATTGGCGCACTTGATGGCTTGTCCAGCTATCCGCCCACCAAAGGCGACCCAAAGTTGCGCCAGGCCATCAGCGACTGGATCGGCAAACGCTACAACATCCCCTGCCCCAACCCCGAAACACAGGTGTTACCGGCACTGGGGTCTCGCGAAGCTTTGTTTGCCTTTGCCCAAGTTGTGCTCGACTCGACTAAAGATGGCATCGTGGTGTGCCCGAATCCTTTTTATCAAATTTACGAGGGCGCGGCGCTTTTAGGCGGTGCCACGCCGTACTACGTCAATTCAGATCCAAAACTGAATTTTGGCTGCGACTGGGCAACCGTACCCACCGAGATCTGGGCCCGCACCCAATTGTTATTTGTCTGCTCGCCGGGGAACCCTGCTGGCAATGTGATGGATCTTGCCGAATGGCAAACCCTCTTTGAATTGTCAGACCGCTATGGGTTTGTGATTGCCTCTGACGAGTGCTATTCAGAAATCTATCTTGATGAAGCGCGTCCACCTTTGGGCGGTATGCAAGCAGCGGTGCAACTTGGACGCACTGACTTTCGCAACTTGATCAGTTTTTCGAGTCTGTCCAAGCGCTCAAACGTGCCAGGCATGCGTTCTGGGTTTGTCGCAGGCGACGCCCGCCTGATCGCAAAATTTTTGCTGTATCGCACCTACCACGGCAGCGCGCTGTCACCCGTTGTCTCTGCGGCCAGCATTGCCGCCTGGCAAGACGAGGCGCACGTCATCGACAACCGCCAACAATACCGCGCCAAGTTCGACGCAGTCTTGCCAATTCTTGAGCCTGTGCTCGATGTCAAGCGGCCAGACGCCTCGTTTTACCTCTGGGCGGGCACCAAGGGCTCTGATGCAGATTTTGTGCGCGACTTACTGACCCACACCAACGTCACGACTTTGCCGGGCAGTTTTGTCGGGCGTACCGTGAACGGCGTGAACCCCGGGCAAAATCGCATTCGGATTGCACTCGTTGCCCCGCTCGCCGATTGCGTCGAGGCGGCACATCGCATCGCAGACTTTGTGCGCAAAACGTAGAGCGTAGTCCTCTCACCCCGAACCTCATGCATAATCGCCACGCTCAACAAATTTCTCTTACTTTGCCACTCGGGGTGACATCTACGCTGCCCTGCTGCTTGTTTCGTTCATCACTCATTCTTTAATTTTATTTTTATATAGGCCTGCCATGACCTTAGATTTGCAAAATGCTATTGAAAACGGTTGGGAAGATCGCACCAATCTGTCACCGACTGCTGCCAGCGCAAGCGTACGCGAG
>CAIZGG010000411.1 GCA_903932425.1 uncultured beta proteobacterium
CCCCAAAGTTATCCACAGGGCGTTAAATTTTTTTCTAAAACCCTGTGTCTCAGTGCTTTAGGACACTAATAAAGAAACCACTTTAACTAAATGGCTGAAATTTATCCTGCTAAGTGCATCGATACGAGCGTTACGGGACAGTGGGTTCGGGTAGCTTTAGATGTACCTTTGGCTGATTTATACGATTATCGAGCGACGCAGCCAGTGGCTGTCGGTGATCGAGTCATTGTTGTTTTTGGGCGTCGCAAGATGGTCGGTGTGGTTGTCTGCTTGCCTGAGGTGCCCGGGTGCGATCCAAGCAAGGTTAAGGCTGTGGAGGTTGTTCTTAACGATATTGCGCCTCTTAGTTCAAGCTGGCTGCATTTCGCAACGTTTGCCGCTGAGTATTATCAGCGCCCGCTAGGCGAAGTCATTTTGCCATCATTGCCCGTGCCACTGCGCAGTGTGCCCTCTTATCAGGGCAAGCGGGCAGGTGCGGGCCCGGTCGCGCGTCTCGCGACGCGTCGGGTTGCCAAGCAAGAGGCTGCAACCCAGTCTGCTTTGCCGCAACTAAACAGCCATCAAGAGCAGGCCGTTGCCGCGATTGTGGCCGCAAAGAGCTTCAAGACTTTTCTGCTGTACGGTGTGACTGGAAGCGGCAAAACAGAGGTCTACCTGCATGCAGCGGCGCAGACTTTAGCGCGTGGCAAACGCGTGTTGATGTTGGTACCTGAAATTAATCTGACGCCGCAATTTGAGCAGTCATTGCGAGCGCGCCTTGAGCCTGTCGCGGGCGTCAATGGCGTCGCGGTCATGCACAGCGCCTTGTCCGATGGAGAGCGCTTGCGCGCTTGGCTGCGGGTGCAAAGTGGCGAAGCTCGTATTGTGCTGGGTACCCGCCTGGCTATCTTTGCGCCGCTGGACGACGTCGGACTGATTGTCGTTGATGAAGAGCACGATCCCTCTTATAAACAGCAAGATGGATTACGTTACTCGGCGCGTGACCTGGCGGTCTGGCGGGCGCACGACCTGGGGATCCCTGTAGTGCTAGGCTCTGCGACTCCCTCACTTGAGAGTTGGGCGAACGCAGAAAAGTCCACTTACCAGCGCCTTGACTTGCCGGGGCGAGCACGCGCGGTCACACTCCCTTCGGTGCGTCTGGTTGATACGCGTCGCCTGCAAATGGATCATGGTTTGTCCCCGCACTTGTTAGAGGCGATGCGCACTAGACTTGCGAACAAAGAGCAGGTCTTAATATTTTTAAATCGTCGTGGCTACGCCCCTGCGTTGCACTGCAACTCGTGCGGTTGGGTTAGTCAGTGCACGCGGTGTACAACGTTTACGGTGTTGCATCGACTGAGCGCCCAACGTGCGCAGTTGCACTGCCACCATTGCGGCTTTGCCCATGCTGTACCGAAGGCTTGTCCAGACTGTGGCGACCAAGATTTGCAGCCCATGGGTCGAGGCACGCAACGCGTCGAAGAACATCTGGCTGAGTTATTTCCTGAGGCTCGGGTCGTACGTATTGACGCTGACAGCACGCGTAAAAAAGGTTCTGCGCAGGCGCTATTTGCGAGTGTGCATGCTGGAGAAGTGGATATCTTAGTGGGTACGCAAATGGTCGCGAAGGGCCATGACTTTGCGAATCTTGGGCTAGTGGGGGTGCTCAACGCTGATGCGATGTTGTTTTCGCAAGACTTTCGGGCGCCCGAACGGTTATTTGCACAACTGATGCAGGTTGCCGGCCGTGCTGGCCGTCACAGCGGACATGGTGAAGTGATTGTGCAAACTGGCTATCCCGAGCAAGCGGTCTATCAGGCATTGCTAAAACATGACTACGCGGGCTTCGCGCGACACTCGATTCAAGAGCGGCAAGCCGCGGCGTTGCCACCTTTTTCCTATCAGGCACTGTTAAGCGCTGAGGCGCGCGAGTTGACGGCAGCACTTGATTTTTTACGAGGTGCTCGCGAGTTAGCGAGTGAATTGTCTGCGCACTATCAGACTGAAGCCGTACTCACCTTGTATGACCCTGTCCCGTTGCGGATTGTCCGTGTTGATAATATGTGCCGGGCGCAGTTACTTCTTGAGTCTACCAATCGCCCCGCGTTGCAATCGTTGTTGCGACACTGGCTTAAATTACTACCTGAGCAGCCTGACGCACGTCGCGTCCGGTGGCAGCTTGAGGTAGATCCACTCGAGATCTGATCTGGCGCTATGTCAACGTTTGCAACAAATGGATTGAATCCAACCCAGCGCGAGGCGGTGTTGTATCTGGACGGCCCTTGCCTGGTCTTGGCTGGGGCTGGTTCTGGCAAAACACGAGTCATTACACAAAAAATTGCGTATTTGTTGCGTGACTGTGAATACAAGGCGCGTAATGTTGTGGCGTTGACTTTCACAAACAAGGCCGCCCGTGAGATGGATGATCGGGTCAAGCGTCTGGTTGACCCCGCGTTGGCGAAAGGGCTCACGATCAGTACTTTCCACTCGCTCGGTGTACGCATTTTGCGCGAAGAGGCCCAGCATGCAGGGCTCAAGCCACAGTTTTCTATCTTTGACTCAGATGACGCCATGGCGATCGTGCAAGATTTGTTGGCGACGACCGATCGAGCTCGCTTGCGCTCGGTGCAGCAAACGATTTCGCTTTGGAAGAATGGCCTGGTAGACCCGGATGCGGCAGCGGTTCTTGCCAGTACGGCCAGCGAAGTCGAGGCCGCCCGCGTCTATCGCAGTTACAACGCTACGCTGGCTGCCTATCAGGCGGTAGATTTTGATGATCTGATCGCGTTACCCGCACAAATTTTTGAACGCGAGGCCGAGGTACGCGAAAAATGGCAAAAGCGTGTGCGCTACTTATTGGTGGATGAATATCAAGACACTAATGTTTGTCAGTATCGCTTGGTTCAGTGGCTGACGGGGCCCCGCGCAATGTTTACAGCTGTAGGGGACGACGATCAGGCGATTTACGCATGGCGCGGCGCAACGATCGAAAACCTTGCGAAACTCACTACAGACTATCCGCAGATTCGTTTGATCAAGCTTGAACAGAACTATCGCTCAAGTCAAAGTATTTTGGCTGCCGCCAATCATGTCATTGCAAAGAACCCCAAGTTATTCGAAAAAAAATTGTGGTCAGAGCACGGTACCGGCGATGCGATCAGCGTGACGGCGATGCCCAACGACGAGACTGAGGCTGAAAACGTTGCGATGAAAATTTCGGCTGCCCGCTTTGAGAAGCAGGCCTCTTGGAAAGATTTTGCCATTTTGTATCGCGGCAATCATCAAGCCAGGATCGTTGAGCAGGCCATGCGCAATTTGCATATTCCGTACTCGATTTCAGGTGGACAAAGTTTTTTCGATAAGGCTGAAATCCGAGACATTTTGGCCTACCTGCGGCTGATTGCGAACGAAGATGACGATCCGGCATTTATTCGTGCCGCGACGACGCCAAAGCGAGGAATCGGTCAGGCAACACTCCAAACGCTAGGGCAATATGCCGGTGAGCGGCAAATCTCATTGTTTGAAGCTGTTTTTGAGATGGGGCTTGAGTCGCGTTTGAATACCCGTCAGCTTGAGCCGTTGCGCCATTTTGGCGAGTTTATTGTCAGGATTCAATTTCGGGCTGGGCACACACCGGCTGGGCAGCCCGTCAAGGCGGCAGAGCCCGCTGGCGTGATTCTTGATGACTTGCTTGGAGCGATCCAATACGAGCGCTACTTGTACGACATGCTTGACGAGAAGCCCGCTCAAAGTCGTTGGCAAAATGTCTTGGAGTTGGTGGGGTGGCTTAAGCGTAAAGCCGAAGCAGACAGCATGGGCCTGCTTGACTTGGTGCAGCACGTTGCCTTGGTGACGATGCTTGAGCGCAGCGATGAGCAAGAGCAGGACGCGGTCAAGCTGTCGACCTTGCATGCATCAAAAGGTCTTGAGTACCCGCATGTATATTTGTTGGGCGTTGAAGAGGGGCTTTTGCCGCATCTTGGTCGCGATGATGAGGATGTTGATCCTGCCAAGGCGGCCGAGGCTTTGGTGTCAAGGATTCAAGAAGAGCGGCGCCTGATGTACGTCGGAATTACGCGCGCTCAGCGCAGCCTGCATTTGAGTTGGTGTCAGAAGCGCCGCCGCGCGCGCGAAGACTTAGTACGTGAACCCTCGCGTTTTATCGAAGAAATGGGTTTGTCTGTAGCGCTAGATCAAAAGCCAGTCGAAACCATGAGCCCGAAGAGTCGCCTTGATGCTCTCAAGGCAATGCTCAACAAAAGCGTTTAACGGTCGAGAGCCATATTGCGAATTTGTCGTGCGGCGTCGGCAAGCTCGCCTGCAGTGAGCCCAATTGGGCCGCAGCCGTTTGCGACCAAGTGATCGGCAGCAGCGCCGTGTAGCCAAACTGCTGCAGGCACGGCAACATGTGCAGGCATCCCTTGGGCTAGTAAACTGACGAGCATTCCGCTTAAAACGTCGCCAGTGCCGCCGCTCGCTAAGCCAATATTGCCGGTAACATTGGTCTGCCAACTGAGATCGGGGGCGCACACAATAGTTCGGGCACCCTTGAGCACAATCCAGGCCCCGTACGTTTTAGCCAGTTGCTGGGCGGCACCTGGCCGATCTGCTTGGATGGTTTTTGTGTCGACACGCAGCAGACGTGCAGCTTCTTGCGGGTGTGGCGTTAACACCACCTCGCCTTGCCCCCAGTTCTTTTGAATGGCGGCACTCGCCAAAGCATTGAGTGCATCTGCATCCAGTACTAAAGGTCGTTCATCGCGCACCGCCATGAGCTTTTGTAGCCAGGCGAGTGCCTGGGGCGCCTGACCCAAGCCGCAACCCGCTGCCCATGCCGTAATGAGCCCAGGGTGTGCAAGTAAGTCATCCGCGTCACGTAACATCAGCTCAGGAAAAGGTGGGTCGTACGCAAGCGGCAGGGGTTGTTGGGCAAGAGCGATCAAGACTTTTCCGGCCCCAAGCTTGAGTGCGGCGCGGCCGGCCAAAATTGCTGCGCCGGTCATGCCAGGCGAACCGCCTAAAATACCAACTGAACCGAACGTGCCTTTGTGCCCATCAAGCATTCTCGTCGCGAAGAGCTCAGCAAAAGCCTTCGGCTCAATGGCTCGTCCAGTTTCAAGTAAAGGGGTAGGCATAAGCAGACTCGGTCGGTGCGGTGTTTAAGGGCACCCGAGGCAAGCCTGTTTAGAAAAAAACGCGCCGATTGGCGCGTTTTCAACAACCGCCGTGCAAAACCGCCAATGTTATTTGGCAGGGGCAGGGGCTACGGGTGCAACGGGTTCGGGAAAACTTGCACCCGCATTGTTGGTCATGTAAACCACAGCGCGAGTGATTTCAAAATCATCAAGTGAGGGGTTGCCGCCTTTTGCAGGCATCGCATTTTTACCTTTGATCACACTTGTAACCATCGCGTTTAAACCAGTACCAATGGGCGCAGACCAAGCGGCTGTATCGCCAAACTTGTGGGCACCTGCAACGCCTGCTTGGTGGCAGCCTGAGCAGACAGCCTTAAAGACTTGTTCGCCAGTTTTGTAGACTTTTGGCCCACTTGCATCAACGACTTCAAGCTTAGCAACCGGTGCGATCCGCTTGGCGGTTGCCTCGGGCCCTAGCGCATCTGAGCCTGCCACGGGGGCATTGCCAGCAGCGACCATGTTGACCAACATGATGATGATGATGATTGGGACGACCAAAGCAAGCACAACTGTCGTGATCAATTGCTTGGGCGTTTTGATAGGTGAACTGTGTTCTTCGTGTTGTTGCGTGTCGCTCATGACCAAGTCCTGCGTGTCTTCGCCAAGTTGAACAACGCCTCAATACTAGGATCTGAAGCGCTGCCCAAACGGGCGGCTGGATTAAAGTGGTGTGACTGCTTTCGTATAAACCCTCGGATTATAGCGGGATCGGCAGCACTCGGGGTGTCGCAGGGCAGTGTTCTTGGCTACCGCTATAATCTCGCCTCTGGCGCCCGTAGTTCAATGGATAGAATAAGAGTTTCCGAAACTCTCGATACAGGTTCGATTCCTGTCGGGCGCACCAAATTTTGGTTCTGAGTTCTACAGCCCGATCCTACTTCGGAGCTACGGCCCGATCCTCATCCGGATCTACAGCCCTATCCCCTCTACGATTGACCTGGGTGCTTAAGTGCTCGGTGAAACCGAGCCACATACTCGTCAAAGCCTTCGGTATCGCTAGCCTCGAGGGCGACTTGATCGACTAGAGACTGCTGAGCCTGCTTGGCTGCGAGCGCATGCTCTGTTGGGTTTAGGCCCGTTTTTCGCAATGTTTGTGCGTGCGCGCTGCTTTGTTCAAGCGCGTAGTCTTGATAGGACATGCCAGAGGTTTTTAAATGCGCGAGAATACGAGCCGATGGCGTCGTTTCGGGGCTGTAAATTTTTTCGCGTTGAGCAGACACTGACTGCGAGTAACGGGTATCAGCGAGGGCGCTACCGAGGGTCTCGGCACAAAGACCAATCTGGTCAAGCAATTGCTCAGCCCAGTTTGATAGCGAGAGGTCTTGACCTTGAGATTTGAGTTGCAGGCCTGGCGCACGTCCCTGTTTGACCACGCTGGCAAAGTTGCTTGCGCTCTCGGGGCACCAACCACTGTCAGCAAAGGGTGGGCTATCTTGGATTGCACAAAATAGTAAAAAGGCGTCAACAAATCTTGCGGTTTGTTCGGCAATGCCCAAAGGCTCGGTTGGATCGATGTCTAGGCAGCGCACTTCGACGTATTGGATGCCACGTTCGGCAAGCGCAGTAATCGGGCGTTCGCACGGGCCGGTTGTCCGTTTGGGTCTGATGCTCGAGTAAAACTCATTTTCGATTTGCAAAACGTTGGCATTGAGTTGGATCCATTGGCCGTCGCGCTGGAGACCAATTTTTTGATAATCGGGCCATGGAGTCGTGACAGCGTCATAGAGCCGCTCTAAGAACATCGTGAGATCGTTGTAGCAAAGTTTTAAACTCGCTTGGGCCTTATTTTGATATCCGAGGTCGCTCATGCGTAAGCTGGTTGCGTAGGGAAGATAAAGTGTGTGATCCCCTAGCGACTCTAAGCCAGCTGTCTGGCCTCGCAAAAAGTCGCGCGATACTGCAGGCGACGCCCCAAATAAGTACATCAATAACCAGCTGTAGCGAGTGAAGTTACGAATCAGCGAGATATAACCGGCAGAGCGCCTGTCTTTGGCGTTGGTTTGCGGCAGATCGAGTGCGCTCCAAAACGACTCGTCAAACGAAAAGTTGTAATGCACGCCAGCAATACATTGCATGGTTTTGCCATAACGCTGCGC
>CAIZGG010000412.1 GCA_903932425.1 uncultured beta proteobacterium
AGATTGTATGCACGTCGGGGATGTGTTCAAACACATCGTTAAAAATAATGACGTCAAATTTTTCATCCAGTTTCGCTTTGGGTGGAAATAGTCATGCGTCACCTTTAGCCCGTGTTTCTGAGTAAGCGCATAAAGCTGTTGGTTGGGCTCAATGCCGGTAACTTTAAAGCCTTGGCTGTGTGCGACCCGCATAAACAAACCCGAGGCACAACCGACATCTAGGATTGATAACGCTGAGCTAGATTTTTGTTGCTTGAGTTGCTGCAAAATCAAGCCAAAGTTTTTGACTCGCAAGCCTTCAAGCGACGCGATATAAGCCTCATCACTGATTTCATCTTCATCTGTGCCTGCGCTATCAATATCAACCGGTAGATCAGCGCCCCAATAATTGCAAGGTTTACAAAAATACGTAAACGCAGCAGTTTTGTTTATCATCAGCGTTTGGCAGATGGGGCAAGTTGGACCTGCTGGTGGCACCGGTATTTTTGGAGTTTGCATACGGGTTAGAGTAAAGACACGTATACGCCGGCCATAATAATTGCCGCGCCAATGAACGAACTGGCGTGCAGGGGTTCGTCTAAAAATAGATACGACAAAAAGGGCACGATAAAAAAGCCTAACGCGGCAAAAGGGTAGGCCAAACGCAGGGGGATGCTCTTGAGCACCATGAGCCAACACAGGGTGGCCACGGCGTAGATAATCAGTGCAATGATAAGGGTCGTGTTAAGCAAGAGGCTTGCGACAATCCCTTGCCCAGCAAAGTCGATTTTTTCGGCTGCGACTTTAAAGAGGATCTGACCCACAGCCAGTAGAAAGACTGTCGCGACAATAAAAATGAGTTGTTTAATACCAAGCATATGGGTCATGAGTGCTCTATTTGAAATGCCGCGGAGTACGTGGAACCGAGCCAATGTCGTAGGCTAAAAAGGCTAAGATCAATTGCAAGCCCATGAGTGTGGGCAAGGCACTGAGCATGACCGTGCCTGCTGGTGTGGCAATGTCGTTAGAGGCTGCGTACCACCACTGAAGCAGGCCAAAACTCGAGCCAAAGATAAACAACAGCAGCCCAAGGGGTAACTCAAGTGAGGCTAGGGACAGATCGCGTAAGTAGTAATTGTAAAAAATACGTTTTAAGAAATTGCGGGTGTGCTTAACAAAAAACTCGCCCACGACGTTGGATATTTTTAAGTTACTCACCTCGTCACCGTATTTGGCATCCATGGGCACGTCAACGACGACAGCTTTCAGAAGGTTGAGTCGAAAAAGGAGATCCGACTCAAAAAAGTAACGATTGCTAAGCTTTTCAAGAGGTAGTTCGCGCAGCACTTCAGTGTGTATTGCTGTATACCCGTTTGTGGGATCAAAGATATCCCAATAGCCCGAAGACAGCTTGTTTAAAAATGACAGCACAGCGTTACCAAACAAGCGTAGCGCGGGCATTTTGCGTACGTTATTCAAGTTAAAAAATCGGTTGCCTTTGGTGTAGTCAGCGCGGCCTACTTGAATCGGCTGTACAAAGCGTGGGATCAGCGCAGGATCCATTTGCTCGTCACCATCGATTTTGACCACAATATGCGCGTTATCCTCGAGGGCTGCCCGATAACCCGCCATCACCGCACCACCTACACCCAGGTTGGTGGAGTTAAAACGTACGACTACGCGCGGGTCTTTGCAGTGCTCAAGAACAAAACTGCCGGTTTCTTCAGGACATTTGTCATCGATGACGTAAATCGTAGAAACCTCTGGCCCGATTGCGCCAATCACGTTCAGGATGTGCTTTTTTACCCGGTAGCAGGGGATGACGACAGCGATGCGCCAGTCGAAACGATCGGTCATAGGTTCAGCGCGGGCCGAGCCCAGCATTTTTTCAATAAAATTAGCTTACACTGAAACACGCTTATTTGCCGCGAAATGGACTCTGATATGTCGGTGCAAAACCCGCCGCTGCAACGAAGTCAGGCTCGGATCGAAGACTTTGCTTGTTATTTGCCTGACCAGACCTTAGATAATGCCGAATTAGCGGCGCTGTATCCTGATTGGCCGGCGGCTAAGATCTATGACAAAACGGGGATTTTGACCCGACATATTGCTGCCCCGGATCAAACAGCGGCGGATTTGGCTTTCGAGGCCGCCCAGCGCTTGTTTGCGCAAGGTAAGGTCACGGCCGAGCACGTTGATTTCATCATTTTTTGTACGCAAGCCCCAGACTATGTGCTGCCAACTTCAGCGTGCCTGTTGCAAGACCGGTTGGGCATCGGGCGCGCCTCGGGGGCGTTGGATATCAACTTGGGCTGTTCGGGCTATGTTTACGGACTGTCTTTGGCAAAGGGCTTGATCGAAACCGGCGCGGCGCGCTGCGTATTGCTGCTGACAGGCGATACCTACTCTAAATACATCCACCCTTTAGACAAAAGCGTACGCACCTTGTTTGGGGATGGGGCGGCCGCCACTGCTGTTGTGGCAAGTGATGCGGCCACGGTACAGATTGGCGCGTTTGAGTTTGGGACCGACGGGCGCGGGGCGGGTAATTTAATTGTTGAGGCCGGCTTATTTAGAAAACCTGCCGATGCAAACTCAAAAATCGAGCAGGTTGATCAGTCGGGTAATACCCGTTCAGCCGAGAATTTATACATGAACGGGGCAGAGGTTTTGACCTTTTCGCTGCGCGAGGTACCCAAGGCCGTTGAAAACGTGCTGGCTAAGGCAGGTTGTACACGCGACGAGATTGATTACTTTGTGTTTCATCAAGCCAACAAGTTTATGCTTGAGACGTTAAGAAAAAAGCTGAACATTCCGGCAGGAAAAATGCCAATTTTGGTTGAATCCTGCGGTAACACGGTGTCTTCGTCGATTCCGATGGCATTGGCTCAAATGCGGGCTCAAAATCAG
>CAIZGG010000413.1 GCA_903932425.1 uncultured beta proteobacterium
AAGTTGGCGAAGTCTTGGCGCGTATTCCGATTGAATCGCAAAAGACCCGTGATATCACCGGCGGTTTGCCACGCGTTGCCGAATTATTTGAAGCACGCTCACCAAAAGATGCCGCAGTACTGGCTAAGGTCACCGGCACAGTATCTTTCGGTAAAGAAACTAAAGGCAAGCAGCGTTTGGTTATTACCGATATGGATGGCGAAGCCAATGAGTTCTTAATTGCCAAAGAGAAACAAGTGCTCGTGCATGATGGCCAAGTGGTAAACAAGGGCGAGATGATTGTGGAAGGTCCGGCTGACCCACACGACATCTTGACTCTGAGAGGCGCAGAAGAGTTAGCCATTTACATTGTGGATGAAGTTCAGGACGTCTATCGTTTGCAAGGCGTGAAGATTAACGACAAGCACATCGAGGTGATTGTTCGCCAGATGTTGCGTCGTATCAACATTGTTGACGCAGGTGACACGTCCTTCATTACTGGCGAACAGGTCGAGCGTGCCGAGTTATTGAATGAAAATGATCGTATGGAAGCAGCCGGTAAGCGGCCAGCCACGTACGACAACATTCTGCTTGGGATTACCAAGGCCTCGTTGTCGACCGACTCGTTCATTTCAGCGGCGTCTTTCCAAGAAACGACACGCGTGCTCACCGAGGCTGCCATTATGGGCAAGCGCGATGATTTACGCGGTCTCAAAGAAAACGTTATTGTGGGTCGCCTCATTCCAGCTGGTACCGGAATGGCCTACCACGTTGCTCGTAAAGAGAAAGAAGCTTTCGAAGCGGCAGAACGCGAAGCCGCCCGTCAGCAGGCAAACCCATTCGAAGACGCTCCTGTTGCTGCTGAAGCACCAGAGGCCACTGAAGAATAGGATCGAAATTTTGTCCCCTGCCCTGGTTTAGTTTTCCGGGGTGGGGTGTCAAGATCAGCAATGGCGGTCAAGATTGACTTAAGGTGAGTCATAAAAAATTCATCTGAAGTCGGTTGACACCGTGTAGGGATTTACGCTAAGCTGTCAGGCTTACCGTAATTTTTGGGACTCAACAGCTCTGGGCTTGTTGATGCACCCTGGTTTGATTAGGCAAGACCCGCTCTTTTACGGATTTCCGTTTGATGGTGGGCTCGCGCCAAGCTGCCCAGGAACGGGAATGCTGAAAACACGTGAGGCCAATGGATGCCAAAACGTAAGTACCAGCGATAAAAGGGAATTAGAGGTTATGCCAACCATTAGCCAGCTCGTGCGTAAACCGCGCGAAGTCAGCGTTAGCAAGAGCAAGAGCCCTGCGCTCGAAAACTGCCCTCAGCGACGCGGTGTGTGCACTCGTGTGTACACCACGACACCAAAAAAGCCTAACTCGGCCCTGCGTAAAGTCGCCAAAGTGCGTCTGACCAACGGATTCGAGATCATTTCGTACATCGGTGGTGAAGGCCACAACTTGCAAGAACACTCAGTCGTGCTCGTGCGCGGCGGTCGTGTAAAAGACTTGCCAGGTGTGCGTTATCACATCGTACGTGGATCGCTCGATTTGCAAGGCGTGAAAGATCGCAAGCAATCACGTTCTAAGTATGGTGCAAAGCGTCCAAAACAAGCTAAGTAATTTGCTTGCTAAGGGTCGCTTACTCGGCGTTACATGACTAGTCATGTTTAGTTGAGTATCGCTTGATTTGTAATGTTAGTGCTCAGTAATACAACAGCTACATGCTGTTCTGTGCAGCCAACGCATGATGGTCATGCTGCGGCAATGTAAGTGACTTATCGTTTGATAGGTCGTGACCTCAGCCAACCAACAGAAGGCCGCGGTTCAACTGAAATGACACAAAGGAAATTGATATGCCCCGTCGTCGCGAAGTCCCCAAACGTGACATTCTGCCCGATCCAAAATTCGGCAGCGTCGAACTAGCTAAATTCATGAACGTAGTGATGCTCTCCGGTAAAAAAGCCGTGGCTGAGCGCATCGTTTACGGTGCTTTAACTCAAGTTCAAACTAAGACAGGCAAAGAGCCTATCGAAGTTTTCAACTTGGC
>CAIZGG010000414.1 GCA_903932425.1 uncultured beta proteobacterium
ATAATTATTGGTTTTTCAGCCTCAATATAAACAAGACCGTTGGGTTCTAACAAATCTCCTAGCTTGGGCCACAAGAAATCCAGCCAATTTTGGCCAAAAGGCGGGTCAAGAAAGATTAAATCAAATCGAGCTGCCTCGAGGCGGCCTAAAACTACCTTTGCATCGCCTGCATGAATCCGCACCATATCGGCGCCGATTTTGTCGCGCAACGCTCGCAGGGCCGCAAGCGCTTTGGGTTGTTGTTCGACCATCTGTACGTGCGCTACGCCTCGCGACGCAGCTTCAAAACCAAGCGCACCGCTGCCGGCAAACAGATCCAGCACGCGTTTGTCAGCAAATTCGCCGCCCCAAAAAAAGTTCAGCCAGTTGAATAATGTCTCGCGTACGCGGTCAGGGGTGGGGCGCAAACCCTCGGCCTCGATCACCTCAATGGGTGTTCGGCGATACTGACCGGCTACGATCCGAATATACTTCTTCACTATGTTTCGCTTCTTCAAGAAAAAACCCGACCCGATTGACCCAGTTGCCGCTGATCAGCTAGCTGACTCAGAGGCTGGTCAACACGCGCCTGACGCCGTCCACACTGAACGGAGTGCGGACAGAAACCGTGTGTCCGAGCCCGCCAGTGAGCAACATCTTACCGATGAAGGCACCCAGAACGCTGGCCAGACAGCTCCAGAAGCCGGGGACGTAGCCACAGAGGCTCCACGTGCGGGCTTGTTGAGCCGATGGTTCAAGCGTAACCCAGAGCCGGCCTCGCGTGGGGTTGAGGCTCAAACAACGCCAGAGCCGCTTTCAGACGTTGTCGAGGTCGCAGGCGCTAGTCAAAGCAACTCAGACGAAGCCACGTCTGAATTTGAAGATGAACAAGACTCAGACGAGCAGGGCGAGGCGCAACAAAAATCCTCTTGGTTGGCAAAACTGCGTGGTGGTTTAGCTAAAACCGGCAAAAGCATTGGCGGTATTTTTGTCGGCGTGCGCGTTGACGAAGCGCTGTTCGAAGAACTCGAGACTGCGTTGATTATGGCTGATACCGGCGTTGAAGCCACCGAGCAGCTTTTGGTGGCCTTGAGAGCCCGGGTCAAGAAAGAGCGCATCGAAGAGGCGGCTGGGGTCAAGCAGGCGCTGCGCGAGGTCTTAGCGGATCATTTGCGGGTGCTAGAAAAGCCTTTCGAGGTGGGTCGCGTCAAGCCGTTGGTTGTGATGATGACCGGCGTTAATGGTGCGGGCAAAACCACCTCAATCGGAAAGCTCGCATTTTGTTTACAAAAAGAAGGCGCCCGTGTGCTGCTTGCCGCAGGTGATACCTTCAGGGCAGCGGCACGTCAGCAACTTGTTGAGTGGGGTTCGCGCAACAACGTTGATGTCATCGCCCAAGAGGGAGGCGATCCCGCAGCGGTCGCGTTTGACGCTGTCAATGCCGGCCGTGCACGTGGCATGGATGTGGTGATGGTGGATACGGCGGGGCGCTTACCGACCCAACTGCACCTGATGGATGAGCTTAAAAAAATTCGTCGCGTGATTGCCAAAGCAGACCCTACGGCACCGCATGAGGTGTTATTGGTTGTTGATGGTAATCAGGGGCAAAACGTACTGTCCCAGATTCGCGCGTTTGATGCAGCCGTTGGTTTGACTGGGCTGATCGTAACCAAACTTGACGGAACGGCCAAAGGCGGCACACTGGCCGCAGTGGCGGCTGGTTCACAAGGCGTTCGGCCGATTCCGGTGTACTGGATTGGTGTGGGCGAGCGCATTGAGGACCTGCAACCCTTTGTGGCGGCCGAGTTTGCTGCCGCAGTCGTCGGTCAGTAACCAACCTGAGACAGACCGAGTTCAGTCGCCCAGCAGTGTCGAGTGTTCAGCCGAACACTCGGGTGCTTGGGGGTATTATCGCCAAAACGTCTCGGTGCGTGAAAGCTGTTTAAACGCAGCGCAAGCCTCTTGCGTTAACGCATCCAGACGCGACGTAATCCAGCCACAGGCAAACCAGGCGCTTGGCTGGGTGTCACGCAGGCCAATAAAGCGATCGCGCGCAACGGCTAAGTCATTCATCTCGCCCAAAATATCCTGTACGGCTGCTAGCTGTTTGCGATAGGTTTTTAACTTGGCAGTGGGCAATAGCGACTCGGTGAACTGCAAGGCGTACCGCAATTTTTTGCCAAGCTTGCGTAGTTCATGACGCGGCTCGATATCAAGCTGATCAAACTGCAGGCCGTCTTGCAATAAACGCCGATGCCATTTTTTCAGTTTTTTAACGAGCGCCTCTTTAAGTGTTAGAGGCTTTTGAATCTTGAGGCTGACTGTCGTAACCGCTTGGGCTGTGGCGTGTGCTGGGAGCTGTGGCGCGACTTGTGCTGAGACCATTTGGGCGGCGTGTGCCGCGACCTGTCCAAACGACTCGGTTGGGGTACCTTGTTGTTGCGTGGCAAGCGCAGCGGCAGCAGGATCTTTCGGCGACTGAACCGCCTTTGAGGCCTTTGAAGAGGCGTCGCGCGCCTGCAGCGCCAGCGAGCGCGCGGTGGTGATGGCCGTGTGTGGTGGCACAGGTGCCGGTTGCTGGGCCGGCTGCTGTGTCGGCGAGTGGACTTCGAGGGGAGCGGTGGTAATAATCAGGGGTGGCGCCACGGGTGCGACCGGCAACACAGTCCACGCCAGCATATCGAGCAGCCAGCTTTGAAAGGCGCGACTCAGCGTGACGTTTTCGGTGTCTGTTGGTGTTTGTCCATCGTCGAGCACTAACGGAGGTTGCCCGGCGGCGCTCAGCACCGGCAGCAAGGTCTCTTTGAGTACATCATCGTCACGCGTACCGCCCAGCTTGGCAAAATGTAGCTTGATCTCTGCTCGAAGCTCTGCAGGGGGGAGCACTGCGATCCCGTTAAAAAACGACCACGCCGAGCGCAGGCGGCGAATACCCACCCGCAACTGATGTACGTGCTCGGCGCCACCCGCTTGATAAACGCCGGCGGTGTCGACCTCGGCTAGCACAGCCGCATTGCGAATAATTTGATCCAGACATTCGGCGCTGACTGCTGCGAGTGCGGCTTGAGCCTGAATCTTTGGATGAAGCGAAATATTTTCAGCGGTGCGTGCTGCCCAAAACTGGGCGATCGCTTGGCGACGCGCAGACTCCTGGCGTTCTGACTTCTGTTCATTGATTGCGGTTAATTCGGCATTGAGCAAAGCCAGGCGGTCGCCGCGTTCAGACTTGCTGCGTGCATCTAAAATCAGGCCATGCGTTTGTTGCCATTTTTTACCAAGAGCAAATACGGCAGCAAGCTGACCGCGTTTGAGCTCGAACTCGATTTCAGAAATCGGTAGCTCAAGTGTCCCTGCGCGCAGCAGTCCGGTATCAAAGGCGATTTCAACCTGTCCTAACGCGTGACGCGTTTGCCTGAGAACGCGATGGACATCAGTTTCGTAACAGATCGCTAGCGTACTTGCGTGTTTGGCGAGTACAGCGGCGAAAGGTTCGCCGTCGTAGACGCTTAGGTCTAGATCCGCCGAGGGGCGGTCATGATTAATTTCAATGCGCGACAGCGAGTGTTCGCCGGGCATTTTGAGAGTTTGAACCCACTGCTGACCTTCGCGTCGCAAACGTAATGCGATTTTGGCCTTTACGAGGTCGCGTTCAGGGGTGTCAAAGTAAAAAGCTTGCAAATGTACACGCGTGACCCGCCCACGTAACAGCTCTTTCTCAACGCCTGCGCGCCCGTCTTTTGGTACGTGAAGCTTGAGTTCTTGTTCGGCCATGGTTCGCTTTAGAGTGATAGTCGCGACGCATTGTAGAGAGGCACAGGGTCAAAAATGATGACATGTCATAAATGTGCAAACTTGGGGTCGTTTAGCCTTGACCCTTAATTTCAGTTTAAGTGTGTCAATCGTGGCCGCACTTGATCTAGATCACTTAAATCACACGTTGTGCGCCTAGCGTATCCGGCACTCTCAACGCTTAGTTCTCAGCTCTTAAGCCGTTACGGTAAACACAGCGATCGCAGCGCGACCAACGTATTCAACGCGCGTGACGAGCCGCCAAGAGATAGCGCGCCATTTCAGCGAAACCGCTACCCCCCTTAGAGGGGGTAATAAATTTAGGCCGGTGAGTCAGGCGATGTAATTGCGCTTGAATATTGGCCACCCCCACCGAATATTGAAAAAATTCAAACATCGGCTCGTCGTTGGGTGAATCACCAATAAATAGCGCCTGCGTGTTGTCGCTCTCAAGCTGAATACCAAACTCGCGGGCAAAAAGTGTTTTTGTCATGGATAGCTTGTCATAGTCACCAAACCAGCCATTGACATGGATCGAACTGACCTTGGCTTGTGCCCCAACGCCCTTAAAAAGCGACACAATCCGCTGCACTGCAGTTTCAGGCAGGGCAGCGACGTCTTCGCAAAAATCGATAGCCAGATCCGCCAGACGATAGTGCTGATCGCTCGCAAGCGCTGCCCCCGGCACGGCTTGCAAAATCTCAACGGCCAGACGATTCAGTTTTATTCGGTTTTCTTGCAAATGTGCTTCAGTGGCCCAGTGATGCGTTGTCATTTTGCGCTGAGCACGGTCGTAGCGCATGTAAAACGCGCCGTTTTCACCGACAACAGCAAAAACCGGCCACATTCTTGCGATGTGGTCGCACCACCCCGCTGGGCGCCCTGTGATTGGGATCACGGTCACCCCGGCGGCTGAAAGCTGTTCAAGCGCCAGATAGGCGTCTGCGGTCAGCCTACCGTCTGTCGTGATGGTGTCGTCAATATCCGTTAACACAAAGCGGACTTGTCTGGCCACGCTTAAATCCATCGTTTGAAGTGCTTGCATGGGGCTTTTCAAGGGTTTTGGAGGGCGCCGAGGGGATCTTGCTGAACGATTCTATAATAGGGTTCTACTCAGGCCTGTTTATTTGAACCCTATGTCTGCCAAAATTTCTTTAGCAAGCTCGTCTAACCCCGTACCCGCCTCGGCAATTTCGCCTGTTTCTGAGATTGTTGATGAGCTTCGCGCCGGGCGTATGGTGATTTTGGTTGACGAAGAAGATCGAGAAAACGAAGGCGATCTGGTGATGGCTGCCGAATTCGTGACCCCCGAGGCCATCAATTTCA
>CAIZGG010000415.1 GCA_903932425.1 uncultured beta proteobacterium
AGTGCACCAAAGGTTGCGACGAGGCCGCTGGCATACCAGCCAAAGACCCCGCCCAAGATCGCGATAGGCAGCAAAATCCCGGCTGCACGCCTTACGCCACTATAAAAATGGTGGCTAAATAAAAAGCGCTGCAGGTGGCTGTAGCTGAAATTCATCGAGAGGTCATTGTTTTGGAGGCTAGTAAACCAAGGTTTGATTCACTCTAACGAACCTTAGCCGCAGTGACAACTAACAGTTTGTGAATTGGTCAAAGATTGTGGTCCAAGCCCGCTTTTTCATGAAATCCTAGCTATTTCAAGGGACTTGACGGTATTTCAGTTTGCGCTGCGGCGCACAACGGGTTACAGTAATCGACTCGCACCTTTAAGCTCACCGCTTTTTTGTGCAATGGCTTTTAGTTTGGGTCACCGCTCAAACGCTCTTGCCATCTAAACTTTTGCTGCTTTCCCTGCCACAAGCTGCGGTTGGCGCTTCCGTTTCGATCCAGTGCACCCCTGTTGGGTGCGTGCATAGCCTGATGGCGAATGCGCAGCAAATTGGCAAGGTGTCCGAGTGGCTAGGCTCCGTGAGTCTAAAAGCGTCGGATCATGTTGCTGAATTGGTTGCGGTTCAGCGTTTCTCTAGACGAGGATGCAATCAGATGGGCGATGCCGGTAATGAAAGGAATGAACTCATGGAACTCAATGGCGCAGACATTGTCGTGCGTTGCTTGGCTGACGAAGGCGTAGAACACGTTTTTGGTTACCCTGGTGGCGCTGTCTTATACATCTACGACGCAATCTACAAGCAAGACAAATTTCAACACGTTCTGGTGCGCCACGAGCAGGCTGCCGTGCATGCTGCCGACGCGTACTCACGTTCGTCCAATAAAGTGGGCGTGTGCCTGGTCACCAGTGGCCCTGGCGTGACGAATGCCGTCACGGGTATTGCCACCGCCTATATGGATTCGATTCCGATGGTGATCATCAGCGGTCAGGTGCCTACGCACGCGATCGGTGAAGACGCCTTCCAAGAATGCGATACCGTGGGCATCACACGCCCTTGCGTGAAACACAATTTTTTAGTGCGCGATATTAAAGACTTGGCCGACACCATGCGCAAGGCGTTTTATATCGCCCGCACCGGTCGTCCAGGCCCAGTTCTGGTCGATATCCCCAAAGACATCACTGCGGCACACTGCAAGTACACGGCAGCGAAAGGCGAACCCGTCATGCGTTCGTACGCGCCGGTTGTCAAAGGTCACCAGGGTCAGATCAAAAAAGCGGTGCAGATGCTGTTGCAGGCCGAGCGCCCAATGATCTACAGCGGTGGTGGTGCGATTTTGTCCGACTCGTCGGCCGAACTGTATGACTTTGTGAAGTTGATCGGGGCACCGTGCACCAACACCTTGATGGGGTTGGGGGCGTTTCCGTTTTCAGATCAGCAGTTTGTAGGTATGCCTGGTATGCATGGCACCTACGAAGCCAATATGTCTATGCAGCACTGCGACGTGTTGATTGCGGTGGGTGCGCGCTTCGATGACCGCGTGATCGGCAATCCAAAGCACTTTTCGCAAAACGCGCGCAAGATCATTCATATTGATATCGATCCGTCTTCGATTTCAAAGCGCGTCAAGGTTGATGTGCCGATTGTGGGTAACATCAAAGACGTGTTGGTGGATTTGATTGCTCAATACAAAACCGCTGCGGCCGAGACCCGGCCCAACACCGAGGCGCTGGCCAAATGGTGGCAGCAGGTGCAGGTTTGGCGTGGCAAAGAATGCATGAAGTACGCCGGCTCAACAGAGGTGATCAAGCCTCAGTCGGTAGTGCAAAAGCTTTGGGAAGTCACCGAAGGCGATGCTTATGTGACCTCTGACGTCGGCCAGCATCAAATGTGGGCTGCGCAGTATTACGGTTTTAACAAGCCACGTCGTTGGATTAACTCGGGCGGTCTAGGCACGATGGGCGTAGGCTTGCCCTATGCAATGGGTGTGCAAATGGCCAACCCAGGTGCAACGGTAGCATGCATCACCGGCGAGGGCTCTATTCAAATGAATATCCAAGAGCTTTCAACCTGCCGCCAATATCACTTGACGCCTAAGATCCTGTGCCTGAACAATCGTTATTTGGGTATGGTGCGCCAATGGCAGCAAATTGATTACTCGTCGCGCTATGCCGAGTCATACATGGACGCTTTGCCCGATTTCGTCAAACTTGCCGAGGCCTATGGTCACGTCGGTATGCGAATCGAAAAACCTTCAGATGTTGATGGTGCCATGCGTGAAGCGTTCAAATTAAAAGATCGTCTAGTGTTCATGGACTTCATCACGGATCGCGAAGAAAACGTTTGGCCGATGGTCAAGGCGGGCAAAGGTCTGACCGAGATGTTGCTCGGCTCTGAAGATCTATAAGGAGACCACCATGAAACACGTTATTTCTGTTCTGATGGAAAACGCACCCGGCGCCTTATCGCGCGTGGTGGGTCTCTTTTCTGCTCGTGGTTACAACATCGAAACCCTTACCGTTGCCCCGACTGAAGACTCGACGTTGTCACGTCTGACGCTGGTCACAATGGGTTCTGATGACGTGATCGAGCAAATCACCAAGCACCTGAATCGGCTCGTTGATGTGATCAAGGTCGTTGATCTCACCGAAGGGCCTCACATTGAACGCGAATTGATGCTAATCAAGGTGCGGGCAGTGGGTAAAGAGCGCGAAGAGATGAAACGGATGGCGGATATTTTTCGCGGTCGTATCATCGATGTCACCGACAAGGCTTACACCATTGAACTCACGGGCAACCAAGAGAAGGTGCAGGCGTTTATCGATGCGTTGGATCGCAGCGCGATTCTTGAGACGGTTCGTACCGGCGTTTCAGGAATTGGTCGTGGAGAGCGCATCCTCAAGCTTTGATCGGTGCTTGTCTCGCGTTTTAGCGAAACCGATTTGTTTTTCTGATTATTTGCATTCAACTTAAAAAATCTGGAGCCCAGAATGAAGGTTTACTACGATAAAGATTGTGATTTGTCCCTGATCAAAGGCAAGACTGTTGCCATCATTGGTTACGGTTCGCAGGGTCATGCCCACGCTTTGAACCTGCATGAGTCGGGTGTCAAGGTTGTAGTTGGCTTGCGTAAAGATGGCGCCTCATGGGTCAAAGCGGCAAACGCTGGCCTCAAGGTCGCTGAAGTCGCTGACGCAGTCAAAGCTGCTGACTTGGTCATGATGCTGTTGCCCGACGAAAACATCGGCCAGGTCTATCGTGAAAGCGTTCACGGCAACATCAAGGCTGGCGCTGCATTAGCATTTGCGCACGGCTTTAACGTTCATTACGGTCAGGTCGTTCCACGCGCCGATATCGACGTGGTCATGATTGCACCTAAAGCGCCAGGCCACACGGTGCGTGGTACTTACTCACAGGGCGGCGGCGTGCCTTCATTGGTCGCTGTGCATCAAGACAATTCGGGTTCGGCACGCGATGTTGCATTGTCGTACGCTTGCGCAATTGGTAGCGGTCGCGCTGGTGTCATCGAGACAAACTTCCGCGAAGAAACTGAAACCGATTTGTTTGGCGAACAGGCTGTTTTGTGCGGCGGTACCGTTGAACTCATCAAGGCAGGTTTTGATACCTTGGTTGAAGCCGGTTACGCCCCCGAAATGGCTTACTTCGAGTGCTTGCACGAGTTGAAATTGATTGTTGACTTGATCTATGAAGGCGGTATCGCCAACATGAACTACTCAATCTCTAACAACGCCGAATTCGGTGAGTACGAGACTGGTCCTAAGATTGTTACCGATGCAACACGCGAAGCCATGCGTCAAGCACTCAAAGACATTCAGACTGGCGAGTACGCCAAGCGCTTCATTCTTGAAAACGCAGCGGGTGCTCCTGCTTTGATTTCGCGTCGCCGTATTAACGCTGAGTCGCAGATCGAAGTCGTTGGCGCTAAGTTGCGCGCAATGATGCCTTGGATCGCAGCAAACAAACTGGTCGACAAGAGCAAGAACTAACTGCCTTGTGCGGCTAATAAGTGAAGGTTTGACCTCTAAACCTTCACACTTGTGCAAGACGGCCCGATCTCTGGGCTGCCACGTATCAAACGAAGTCGCCAGTTTTTGAATCACGCCCTTCGGGGCGTGTTTTTTTGGGTTAACCTTTCGGCATGATGAATACACCACACTATCCCCACCCCATAATTGCCCGCGAGGGTTGGCCTTTTTTAGCAGGCTCAATACTCATCGCTGTGCTTGTCAGCTTTTGGTCGCTTGGTTGGTCGATCTTTTTTTGGGTGATTGCAGCCTTCGTGTTGCAATTTTTTCGTGATCCGGCCCGTTCGGGTTCGACCGAGCCTTTGGCCGTACTGTCGCCCGCTGATGGCCGCATTGTGGTGGTCGAAGAGACTCTGGATCCTTATGGTGAACGTCAGGCGCTTAAGATTAGCGTCTTCATGAACGTGTTTAACGTGCACAGTAATCGTAGTCCGGTTGATGGCGAAGTTCTTAAGACACAATACTTCGCGGGCAAGTTTTTTAACGCAGCGCTTGATAAAGCCTCGCTCGAGAACGAGCGCAACGCGATGGTGTTGCGCACCTCGGCAGGCCATCTTGTGACGGCAGTGCAAGTCGCCGGTTTAATCGCCAAGCGCATTCTTTGCTACACCAAGGCAGGCAACACTCTGGCGCGTGGGCAGCGCTACGGCTTTATTCGTTTTGGTTCACGTGTCGACGTGTATTTACCGCTAGGGTCGCGTGCCCGAGTGGCAATTGGTGATAAGGTGAGTGCAACGGGTACGGTTCTGGCTGATTTGCCTGCGCCAACCATCTGAGGCTCAAGATGCCTAATAATCCTTTGCGTGATCCTGACCTTCGTCATCGCAGTATTTATTTGCTGCCGAATGCCTTTACGACCGCCGCACTCTTTGCTGGGTTTTATGCGGTTGTACAGGCGATGAATGGTCGCTTTGAAATGGCAGCCATTGCAATTTTCGTTGCCATGGTGCTTGACGGAATGGATGGCAGGGTAGCGAGGCTCACCAACACGACTTCTGCTTTTGGCGAACAATACGACTCACTGTCTGACATGACCTCGTTTGGCGTCGCACCAGCGCTGGTGATGTACGAATGGATGCTGCAAGATTTGGGGCGGTGGGGGTGGTTAGCCGCTTTTGTCTATGTCTGCGGCGCTGCGTTGCGCTTGGCGCGATTTAATACCAACATTGCCGTAGTTGATAAGCGGTTTTTTCAAGGCCTGCCGAGCCCAGCCGCAGGCGCTCTGATTGCTGGTTTTGTCTGGTTGGTGGTCGACAATCGTCTGCAAGTGCCACACGAGTTTTTGGCCTGGACCGCCTTTGCGATCACGATCTACTGCGGCATCGCGATGGTGTCTAACCTGCCGTTCTATAGCGGCAAGGCCTTTGCCTTGGGGCGCAGTGTGCCATTTTGGGTGATTTTGGTCTTCGTCGCTGGTTTTGTGTTTATTTCAAGTAACCCGCCGGTGATTCTGTTTGGCTTGTTTATCGTTTACGGGTTGTCGGGCTGGGGAGTCTGGCTATGGCGCTGGCGCCGCCTGTCTAAGCAAGTGGCGCTGCGCGGTGGCGGCGAATAGGTTAGCGATCATCTCGCATAAACATCGGATCCGGTCCTGGATGGTGACGATTGGCCAAGTTGCCCTCAGGCCCCATGTACACGTACATCATCGAATGCCACGCTGAAAACTGCATATAGCGATAGGCCCACACTTGCTCGTTTCCTTTGGCGATACCCTGAATATTTGCAGGTGGACCAAACTCACAACGCACGCGCTCGTCAGACCATGTTCCGGTATTCAGTACATCAAAGTTGGCGTCGGTTAGCACTTGGGTGAACGGGCCGATGGTGTTGTCTTTGTTGGTGTCTGTACCCCAGGCGTAGTGCCCAAAGGGCTGCTGAGACCAAACCAGTCGCTCAGTGCCGTCTTGGTTGCGGCAAGCCGTAGTCGGTTTGCCAAATTGTTTGATCACGTCGGCGACAGGTGTCCCCGGCTTGGTGGATTGCAACTGTGCACAGCCACTCAGTGCAAGAATTAACGATATTGCCGAGTATATTTTTGTGCGCATCATAAACCTAAAAATTAGTTAGCTATTCGAGTTTTGGGCGGTTTTCAAGTCCCATTTTATCTGCTGGTCAGACGCAGCCGTTTCACTCGATCGTGTCAGGGGTGTCACCATTTTAGTCAATAAGCTATAATTCTCAGGCTTTACTGCTTCTTTTTCGTTTAAATCGTTATGGCGTAAAACCTTTTACGTTAATCAGACGGTTTCTACTTAAAAATTTTGGCTGTAATAATCTTTTTTGTTTTTTAATCACGTTAAAGCACCTCGGCTTTAACGCTTGTTATCTGAGGCTTAAAAATGTCTGTTGCTGATATTAAAAAATCCGACATCGTTGCGCAGTATCAACGCGCACAAGGCGATACCGGTTCTCCTGAAGTTCAAGTGGCACTGCTGACAGCTCGTATCAACGAACT
>CAIZGG010000416.1 GCA_903932425.1 uncultured beta proteobacterium
CTAGAGAAAACCCTTGCCCGAAGCATTTTTTTAATCGTATACACTCGTTCATGCCCGTGAAGTATTAGCGCTTGATACTTAAAAACTCAGGATTCACCTATGACGCAGAGTGCGAACAGCCTTAAACAGACTCTAGATGTGATGCAAAATTCTTGGAATGCTGCGGCCAAGGTTTGGAACCCTAAAGCGTTGGCAGCGCTGTACGCAGACGATGCCTTGTTTTATGGTGGACGCCCAGGGCACTCGGTGGGGGCTGCTGAAATCCAAGCTTACTTTGCCTCATACGATGGCATCATCCAATCAGCTGTCCTTGACTTGATTGACCAAGAGCTCGTGCAAATCAGCCCAGAAAGTTTTATGGCTCAAGGTTTAGGGGCGTTTTCGTTTGTGCTCGCGGGCGACCGCAAAACGCAATCTGTTCTTCGCACGACGCTTGCCTTGAGTAAATTGAACGGACAGTGGAAGATTCAACTGCATCATTTTTCGGTGACACCCGAGGTGCCGCCGCTCGGTAACACTTAAGTAAATTTTGTATAAAACAAGGTCGTCTTAAACGACCTAGGAGACAACGTGAAGATCACCGCAATTGAAGACCTCCATGCCGATGGTGGCTGGCGTACGCTTTCTTTTTTGAAAATCACCACCGACTCTGGCTTGATCGGTTGGTCAGAGTTTAGTGAGGGAAGTTCTTCCCCAGGGCTTGGCGGCGTGATCCGTAAACTTGGACAAAGCTTAATTGGAGCCGATCCACGACAAATCAACCTGATACATGCCAACTTGTATGCGGTGACGCGAATTTTTTCTGGTGGTTTGATCGCTCAGGCAATTGCTGCGCTTGAACACGCCTGTTTAGACTTAAAAGCTAAAGACCTAAATGTACCGGTGCATCAATTATTTGGCGGGGCTCTGCGTAAAAAATTGCCCATTTACTGGTCGCAATGTGGCACGTTGCGTTCGCGCTTTGCGCCAGTGTTTGATGCCGCGCCATTACGCTCGCTCGACGATATCGTGGCGTTAGGACAAGAGGCTAAGGCACGTGGATTTAAGGCGCTTAAAACAAATATTTTGTCTTTTGCAAACGGCTCTTGTAGTAATTATCGACCAGGCTTTGGGATCGGAACAGGTTTTCCAGAGTTGAACCTTGATGATCATATTCTTGCTTCAATCGTTGACTTACTGGCGGCCTTTGAGCAGGGTGCTGGTAAAGGCGTGAAGTTAGCGCTAGATCTGAATTTTCACTTTAAACCGGAAGGTGCAAAGCGAATCGCCCGCGCGCTCGAGCGCTTTAATTTGATGTGGCTTGAAGTTGACATCCAAGACCCTCGAGCCTTGGCGGAAGTTAAACAGTCAACGACAACGCGGATCTCTTCGCTTGAAACGTTATTGGGTCGGCAGGCGCTACGCCCTTATCTTGAGGCCAATGCAACCGATGTGGCGATTATTGATCCGCAATGGAATGGTTTGCTAGAAGCCACCAAGATGGCCACTATGGCTGAGAGCTTTGAAATTAATGTTGCTTCTCACAACTACCACGGTCAACTGTCCTCATTGATGGGCGCGCATTTTTCCGCCGCGACCTCAAATTTCAGCATCATGGAATATGTTGTAGACGAAGCGGCTTTTACGCGCGACTATATGACGCACCCAATCCAGATTGTCGACGGCGAAATCGTCTTACCAGAGGGCCCTGGCTGGGGGTCAGATATAAACGAAGAGGCAGTGCGCGCCCGACCAGTCAAGGCGTCGGCTTAATTTTTTTTTGTGTATGAATTGTTCCACTTACCTTGGGATATAAAAATGAAAAAAGCAATTGCTTTTGCCCTTCTGGCTTTGGGTTCACTCGCAGGCGTTTCGTCGCCGAGCGCGCAAGAATTTAAAGCACCGATCAAGTTCGTTGTTCCATTTGCACCCGGTGGTGCGACTGATGTTCTGGCCCGGATGCTGGCACCCAAAATGAGTGCTGAACTTGGCCAGCCAATTATCATTGAAAATCGTGCGGGTGCAAGTGCACAGATTGGTACTCAATTTGTGAAGAATTCCCCTGCAGACGGCTCTGTATTTTTGGTCAACACGGATAGTTCTTTAACTATTCTGCCGTACATTGTTGCTGACGTGCCTTATTCGCCAGGTCGTGATTTTATGATGGTCGGCAAAATTGCAACGCTGCCTTGGGCGCTGAGTGTTCCGGCGGCCAACAACATAAAAAATATTGCCCAATTTATTGATTACATCAAAAAAGACCCAAAACAAGCGAACTATGCTGTGCCAACAACAGGTGGTGTGCCTGAAATGATCGGTGAGGTCATCGGCAAGAAGGCTGGCGTTGATATGACGATTCTTCCTTACGCTGGAGGTGCGGCAATTATTACTAGTGTCCTAGGCGCTCAAATTTCTTCTGGTGTGACGGGTACTCCTGAGGCCTTTAGCATGGAGAAAACCGGCAAGGCGGTCGTGATCGGCGTATCAGGCACTAAGCGTGCAGCCTATCTGCCTGACGTGCCCACCTTTGAAGAGTCGGGGCTCACTGGCCTCACGGCAGACAGTTGGTTCGCGATTTATGCACCCAAAGCTTTGCCTAAGCCTATGGCCGAGCGTTTCAACGTGGCCATGAATAATGCCTTGAAAGATCCAGATACTCAGAAAAAAATTGCAGACATGGCTATCGAGGTGACGACAACAACCTTCTCTGAGGCTGAAAAATTTTATGCCGAAGCAATTACTTTTTGGGCAAATGTTTACAAAGATAAGCCTAAGCCAGCTGAAGTTAAAAAGTGATCAGCGTTAAGAACGCCGTCACGATTATTCAAGCTTCACCCCCGCTTTTTGAATCACGGCACCCCACTTCGAGTATTCGCTATCAATGAACTTGGCAAACTCTTGCGGGGTGCCACCGATGGTTAGCATACCGGTTGAATCAAGTTTGGCTCGAATCACTGGATCGGCAACTGATTGCAGCAGCGCCTTTGACAGCACCTCAACGCGTGCGGGATCCATACCGGCGGGCCCCACAATGCCCATCCAGCCAACCGCCTCAAAACCGTCAAAGCCTTGAGTGGCGATCGAAGGCACTCTGGGAAGTGTGTCGATGGGTTTGGCCGTGCTGACTGCAAGGGCCCGTAACTCGTCACGGTTGATAAATGGTATGACGAGTGGCGCGGCTTCAAAGAGCACGTCGATCTGCCCCCCTAGTAAATCAGTGACGGCTGCAGAGCCCCCCTTATAGGGTACGTGTTGCATCTTGATGCCAGCCAGTTGTTTAAACATTTCTTGTGTCAAATGGCTTGTTGAACCATTGCCTGGCGAACCAAAATTTAAACCGTTCGGCTTGGCTTTAGCCGCAGCAATCAGGTCGGCAACAGATTTGATATTGGATTTTGAAGACACAACAAGTGTTTGCGCGACGGCTGCGACAAGCATGATCGGTGTGAAGTCAGTGCGGGGGTCGTAATTGGCCTCTTTGAAGAGGTGAGGTGCAATCCCCAGTGGACCACTGGCATTCATGCTCAGTGTGTAACCATCGGCTGGCATTCGGATCAGATATTTACTGCCGATCGTACCGCCCGCGCCCCCCTTATTATCAATAATGACTGGCTGACCAAGATATTTAGTCAGGCCTTCTCCCATCATGCGCGCCAGCGAATCGACAGATTGACCCGCGGGGTAGGGCACCACCATCGTGATGGGTTTGTCGGGGAAGCCATCCTTAGGTTGGGCTGCGATATTAAAGCTGCCCGCTGCAATGACACATGTCGTGAATAGTTTCAGGTAGTTCAGTTTCATCGTTTCTTTTCTAGGTATGTGCAATGAGTAAACTAGTATAGGTCGAGTCTTGTACGCAGATACAATAAGAGGCTTGTAAATCAAAAAAATACGAAATTTTGCATTCGAAGGCGGTTTATTCCGAGTGACAAAGTATCCAGGAGACGCAGGTGAACAAGACAGAATCCTCAGTCAGTCGCGAACTGGCGCAGTGGGTGGGCGCATTACAGTACACAGATCTCAATGCCCAAATCATTCAAGATGCCAAGCGGTATTTGCTCGACGCGCTCGCTGTTGCTTGGGCTGGATCAAGAGCCATCGGTACAGAGCCTGTGCACGCTTGGGTCACCGCGCAAGGTGGCAAGCCTGAGAGTCGGGTCTGGTTAACCGGTGAATATCTGCCCGCAACCGCAGCCGCATTCATCAACGGGATTTACGCGGCCGCACTTGATTTTGATAGCGTGCATGATCAGGCAACGGCACATCCAGATATCGTCATCATCCCCGCGCTTCTTGCGCTTGCCGATCGGCAACCCATGCATGGCAAAGACTTTTTGACTGCCTACATTGCGGGTGCGGAAGCCCATGTGCGTCTCTGCATGGGTATCGGTCACAACCCAGGCTGGTTCATGACATCCACCTTAGGGGTATTTGCCTCGGCGGCGATTTCGGCACGCGTGCTGGGTCTGGATGCCAATGGTATTCATACTGCAATGGGGATTGCACTCAGTCGTGCAGCTGGCACCCAACAATCTTTGGTTGAGGGGGCTTTGGTTAAACGTTTGCAATCAGCGTTTGCCGCGCGCGATGGAGTCGAGGCAGCCTTTTTAGCGCAGTGCGGCATCACAGCCCCTAAACAAATGTTTGAAGGTGAGCGAGGCTTTGATAATTTGTATGAGCCGCTTGATCGCGCACGCACCTTGGGCGGTTTAGGTCAGTCTTATTTGCTGCAAACGTTGACTTTAAAAAACTATCCGAGTTGCTTCTGTAATCATGCGGCCATCGTGGCCACTGAGCGGCTTGTTGCGCAGCACAATCTATCGATTGAGCAGTTAGCAGAGGTCACCGTACGTCTCACGCCTTATATGAATCGCTTAGTGGGCGCACAATTTTCAATTGGCGATAGCCCGCAAGTTGCCGCGCAGTTTAGTGTGCAGTATTCGATTGCAAGCATTCTGTTGCGCGGTTCGTTTAGATTACAGGATATTGATACTGATGCGGTGCTTGATCCCGCTGTGATGGAATGTATCAAGAAGATCAAAATTGAAATCGATCAGACCGAGTCCGGAAAATTTACCCCAGCAACCGTCATCATTCAAACAAAGGCTGGTGAGCACCTGAGTTGCACGATTAATGAGATTCCGGGTACGCCAGCACACCCCTTGGATGATGAGCAGGTTCGAACAAAGGCCATGATCTGCTTTACAAGTGGTCCGTTTGCCTTAACCGATGCGCAGGCCCGTAAACTGATTGCAAGAATTGATGCAATCGATACATTCAATAACATGCAAGAATTTTGGAATCTTGCCTAATAAAACATCGAGACATCCATGAAAAATCTATTCCTTCGCTCTTTCACAGCATGCGCGCTGATCGCGGTGGCCTGTTCTACTTCGCTCGTGTTTGCGCAGTCAAATACCGCGGCAGAGCAATGGCCAACCAAGACCATCACAATGATTTCGCCCTTTGCTGCAGGCACGACAAGCGATGTCGTTGCTCGTATTTTTGGACAAGGCTTGAGCAAAGTGTTGAACGTGCCAGTCATTGTCGACAACAAGGTGGGAGCAAGTGGAAACATTGGTATGGCTCAGTTCGCGAAAGCAACGCCTGATGGCTATACCTTGGCGATGGGAACCATCACCACCAATGCCATCAACCAGGCTTTATTCGCAAAACTGCCGTTTGCGCTTTCAGATTTTTATCCTCTAGGGGTCGTGGGTATCACGCCTAATCTATTGGTCGTTCCGGCGAATTCGTCGGTTAAGACTGTGGGCGATTTGGTGCAGATGGCCAAAGATAAGCCAGGCAAATTGACCTTTGGTTCGGCGGGTAACGGTACAACTGGGCAACTAGCAGGAGAACTCATTAAAGTGCGCACGGGTGTGGATATGCTGCACGCCCCATATAAAGACGCTACGCGCGCACTCACGGATCTTGCTGCAGGCGAAATTGACTTTATGTTTTATCACCCGGCCGCAGTGATGGCTTTGATTCAAGGTGGCCGTATTAGGCCAATTGCCGTATCGAGCTCGACACGCTCAAGCGCCGCGCCCGACGTGATTCCTGTTGATCAACAAGGTATTAGCGATTTTGATTTGGCCGCTTGGTGGGCGCTGTATGCGCCGGCCGGTATTTCTCCTGAACTGAAGAGTCGCTTGCGGGAGGTGACGCAAACAGTGTTAGCTGACCCACAAGTCATTCAGACTTTGCTGAGTCGAGGCTTTGAATCCAAGCCGCTGCGAGGTGGTGAGATTGACGCGTATCTCGCCAAAGAGGCCGACAAATGGGCCGATATTGTGAAACGAGCGGGTGCGCGCGTTGACTGAGTGCTAAAAAAGCCGCGACCACTAGGGTAAGTGCTATGCCGGCAGCATTGACGGATGGCCTCATGGCTCCTATAGTCAAACAGGCGTAGCACCAGCATATCAGACCGTATGGATGCACCGCTACGCTCTAAAAGTGCGGCCTGCTAGAGGCCCGACTATAAACCGAGGAGCAGCAATGAAAGAAGCATCAAAATCACGTCGCCAGCTATTGCAAGCGGGTTCAGCCGCTGGTGCCATGGCGCTGTTGGGTTTGCCTGCGATTGTTAAAGCGCAGACCGACAAAATTCGTATCGGTCACCTCACCCCGTTAACAGGATTTTTAGGTCCTTTGGGTGAGTACGGCACAATGGGGATCAAGCAGGCTGTAGACGAGATTAATAAAGCTGGCGGTATTACGGGACGACAGGTTGAACTACTGACCGAAGACTCAGTGAATCCAGCCACCGCAGCGAGCAAGGCGCAGCGGATGTTTGAGCGCGATGGCGTGATGTGCTTGCTGGGTGAAATCAACTCGGCCTCCGGTTTGGCAATCAGCCAGGTTGCAATGCGCAATCAAAAGATTTTCATCAACACCGGCGGTAACTCTGACGAACTGCGTGGCAAGAGCTGTAACAAGTTTATGTTTCACGTTGAGTGTGCGAACTCGATGTACGTGAACACGCTGGGTCGTGCCTTGTTGCAACAAGGGATGGTCAAGGGCAAATCGTGGTATTTCCTGACCGCGGACTATGCGTTTGGACATGACCTGACGCGCGTGGCAAGTCGTTTCTTGGCGGCGCAAGGCGGCAAGATTGCGGGCGAAGATAAAGTGCCAACAGATGCGACTGATTACTCGGCCTATATGTTGAAGATCCGTCAGGCTAAGCCTGATGTCGTGATCTCTAACTTGGCTGGCACTCAAATTACGAGCTTCATGAAGCAGTATTCAGAATATGGGTTACCCTTCCCAATCGCCGGTTTTGGTTTTGATACCGCGCTGGCCTGGGGTGCTGGTGCAGATAATTTCTTAGGCACGTGGCCTGTGCCTTGGCACCACGATGTTGATTCGGCCTCTTCAAAAGCCTTCGTGGCCGAATTTACCAAGCGCCAGGGCAAACCGCCTGAGAATCAAGCTTGGGGCGATTATGTCGTCATGAAGATCATGGCTCAGGCCATGAACGATCTTAAATCGACTGACTCGATGAAAGTGATTGAGCATTTTGAAAAAGGCGCGCAGTTTGATATCTTGAAGAGCCGCCCAGGTTACTTCCGTAGCTGGGATCATCAGTTGATGCAACAGATGTACACGCTGACACCTAAGAAAAAAGGCGCAGCGCGCGATAAGTGGGATTTCTTGCAGCTGGGCGCCACTGTGCCAAACGCCGATGAGTCACTTGAGATCATCGCACCGACGCGCGAAGAAAATCCCTGCAATATTTCTTAATCTGCTTCCATCTGCGCGCAAGCCTTCTATAGGCTGATTCGCTCCCGTGATCTGAAAAGGTTACGGGAGTCGTTTTATTTTTATGGTTTGAAAGTCGATGCAACTTATCTTTTTTTTAGAACAAGTTTTAAATGGTCTCATGATCGGAGGCTATTACCTGTTGATCGCGCTTGGGCTCTCTTTGATTTTTAGCTTGGGTGGCATTGTTAATCTGGCTCACGGTGCGTTTTATGCCTTGGGTGCTTACGGTGCGGTGGTCTTGACCCAATATGTCGGATTTGGTGGGGCGCTGGTACTCTCGCCAGTGTTGGTGGGCCTGCTAGGTATCGCGTTTGAGCGTCTTTTGTTGCGCCGCTTTTATCAAAGCGATCCGATTTTAGGACTGTTGCTCACGTTTGGCTTAGCGATGATCGCTGAGCAGGTGATTCGGATGATTTGGGGATCGAGCCCGTTGGCGTACTCGATTCCGTCGGCCTTGAAGGGACAGGTTGTCTTGGGTGACTTTATTTACTCACGCTATCGCCTTGTCATGTTGTTGGTGGTGATCGGTGCAATGATCGGGCTTTGGTGGTTACTCAATAAGACCGCGTTTGGTCGTGTGGTACGTGCGGGAACGCAGCGCCCTGATATGGTTGCTGTCTTAGGAATTCGTCTCAACCATTACATGACAGGCGCCGTCGTGCTGGGCGTGAGCTTGGCTGCGTTGGCGGGTGTGCTGCTCGCGCCTTTGGCTGGCGTACACCCCGCGATGGGGGCAGAGATCATGACTGCAGCCTTTGTTGTGGTGGTGATTGGCGGCATGGGAAGTTTCTGGGGGGTTGTGCTTGCAGCGGTTTTGGTTGGGGTGGTGCGCGGTATCACAACCTTCTTTTATCCACCGGCCTCTGAAGCCTCGATGTATGTGCTGATGATATTGGTTCTGCTGCTACGTCCGCGTGGTTTGCTGGGTGAGCGCATTGAGCGATTTGAATAAGAAGCTGGCATGACAAACGTAAACACACAAAAATATTTACCTCTAGGCCTGGCGTTACTGGGGTTAGTTGTTTCGCCATTCATCATGCGCGCATTAGGATTGACTCCCGGTACCGCCACTGATGTTGTGATCTATGCGATGGCTGCACTAGGGTTGAACCTCTTGGTCGGACACACCGGTTTAACGTCTTTTGGACACGGCGCTTTTTTTGGTATCGGCGCTTATGCGGCGGCTTTATCCCAAAAGTACTGGTTCGAAGGGCAGATTGTGCTGCCGATCGTATTTACGATCGTGTTCTGCGCACTGCTTGCGACCTTGGTTGGTGCCTTAATCTTGCGCCGGCGTGGTGTCTATTTTTCTTTGTTAACACTGGCCTTTTCTGCCTTGACTTTTGCAATCGCGTTTCGTTGGACTGCATTAACAGGTGGTGAAAACGGCTTGGGTAATGTGGTTCGACCTGCGATGGGGGTTTTGCAACTGGATCAGCCCGTTCCGTATTTGATCGCGGTCAGTGTGATCGGTTGGTTGGTGCTGTATTTGATCTGGCGTGTCTCACGTTCGCCTTTTGGCCATGTGCTAGCGGCGATTCGTGAAAACGAACAACGTGCACAGTTTCAAGGCTATGACACCCAGCGCTATAAGTTATTTGCATTTGTGATTTCGGGCACAGTGACTTCGCTGGCCGGTAGTTTGCTGGCATTTCATTATCGCTTTGCATCGGCAGACCCTACGTCAGTGACGTTTTCAGGCGAGCTGTTGGCGATGGTGGTGATTGGCGGTATGCATAGCCTGCTCGGACCTGTCGTAGGTGCGTTTTTCTATATCCTGTTTCGCGAATACCTTTCAATTTGGACGCCAAACTGGTTGCTGTACTTCGGATTACTTTTTGTGGCGTTTATTCTCTTTTCGCCCAAAGGCTTGGTGGGTGTCTGGGCGCAAATTAAAAAGCGTTTCAAGCCTGAAAAAGAAACTGATGCCGCGATGAGTGCGAGAAAGATTTATCAAGGTCTCGCATTCCCCGCTTTTTTACAGCCTAACGTACGCGATTCAGTAGCTCTTGAGGTGTCTGGTATTGCAAAAAGTTTCGGTGGTGTCAAAGCTGTACGCGATTGCAGTTTGACTCTTCAATCAGGGATCTATGCTTTGATCGGCCCCAATGGGTCAGGTAAGACGACAACGTTTAATTTGATCTCTGGCTTATTCGTGCCGGATCAGGGCAAGGTGACACTCTATGGTCAATCGCTAACAGGCTTGTCGTCTGACAAAATTAGTCAGTTAGGTCTTGCACGCTCTTTTCAGATTACCAATCTGTTCAAAGGCCTGACGATTTACGAAAATTTAAGGCTGTCATTGCAGGCCCGCCATAAAGGCCACTTTAATATCTGGCGAGACATCGATTCATACGACGTCGTTCATCAGCAAACCGCCGAGCTCGTGAAGTACCTTGGTCTTGAAGGCATTGAGCACAGCGAGGCTGCCAGCATGTCATATGGCGGCCAGCGCTTGGTAGATATGGGGATTGCGTTGGGATGCCATCCAAAGGTCCTGTTGCTTGATGAGCCTTTGGCTGGTCTTGCCGCTGCCGAGCGTGAGCGAATTTCAAATTTAATTCAAACGATACAGCATCATATTCCGGTGCTAATTGTCGAGCATGATTTGGATCGCGTCTTGGGCTTTTCACAGAATGTAACTGTGATGAACGACGGTAACGTATTGATGTCAGGCACGCCTGACGAGGTACGGGGAGACGTGCGCGTGCAAGAGGTCTACACGGGTAAGGGTACTCCTGCCATTCAGGCTCGTGTTGCTGCTTCAAGTCGCGCTGACGACATCTTGTTGTCGTTTGATCAGATCAATAGCTTTTACGGAAAAAGTCACATTTTGAATGACGCGTCACTCAATGTGCGACGCGGCGAAATCGTTGCCCTGCTTGGTCGTAACGGTGCGGGCAAGTCAACTTTGCTTAAAGCACTGACAGGTTTGGTCGAGCCCATCGGTGGCGAGATCGTCTTTGATGGCCAAAAAATATCTGGCCTGGCTGCACCAGATATCGCCCGCATTGGTATCGGCTATGTTCCACAAGGGCGTGGTTTGTTTGCGGGCATGTCAGTGCGCGACAATCTCGCTTTGGGCCGCATGAATCGGATTAATCCAGCAATCGGCGGCACGTACTGGACTGAAGAAAAAATCTTCGAATATTTTCCGCGCTTAAAAGATCGCATGGACGTTGCGGCAGACTACCTTTCAGGTGGCGAGCAGCAGATGGTTGCAGTCGCTCGCGCGCTCTCTGGAAACATTAAGTTATTGCTGTTAGATGAGCCTTTCGAGGGATTAGCGCCTGCAGTCATCAACGAGTTGTTCACGGTATTTGACAGATTACGCAGCGAAGTCTCAATCTTGATTGTTGAGCACAATCTTGACCTAGTGCTAGCGCTGTCTGATCGTGTGTTTGCGCTTGAGAGAGGGCAGGTCTTTCACGAGGGGCCTGCTAAGGCTCTGCTAGAGGATTTAGATTATCGCAAAAAGATTCTTTGGATGTAACGAGTTTGATCTGAGAATCTTTTTGACTAATTAGATTTATTAAGCACAATGCTTGAAAATAGTGATGTGCAGATTTGATACATTGAGGCAGTCATGACAGAAGCGATTTCATTTCGATTAGACGGTCAACGCGCACTGGTGACGGCGGGTGCTCAGGGTATTGGGCGCGCGATCACTGAGGCGCTGATTGCGCAAGGGGCGCACGTGCACGTATGTGACATCGACGCTGCTGCGTTAAAAGATGTGCAAACCGCGTTTCCACAAGTAACGGCGACTTTGACGGATATTGCGGATGAGGCGCAAGTGGCAGACATGTTTGCTGGCCTGAAGCAACGCTGGGGTCAGCTTGATATTTTGGTGAACAACGCTGGTATTGCTGGGCCGACTGCCGCGATTGAAGATACGTCGCTCGCCGAATGGCAGCAGACGATCGATGTCAACCTGACGGGTACCTTTTTATGCACCCGTAGTGCGGTACCGTTAATGAAGGCTAAGGGCGGCAGCATTGTCAATATTTCTTCAGCGGCGGGTCGGCATGGGTTTCCGTTGCGCTCGTCCTACTCGGCTTCTAAGTTCGGTGTGATTGGCTTAACGCAAACGTGGGCCATGGAACTGGGGCCACAAGGTATACGGGTGAATGCGATCTTGCCAGGCATTGTCGAAGGTCCGCGGCAAGATAGAGTGCTGACCGCAAAGGCCAAATCATATGGCATTACACTAGAACAGATGCGTACAAGAGCGCTTGAGCGGGTATCGTTGCGTACAACTGTGACCGCTCAAGATATTGCCGCTCAAATCGTTTTTATATGTTCAAAAGCAGGCGCAAAAATTTCAGGGCAAAGTCTGTCAGTTGATGGCAATGTCGAGACGCTTGTGCAATAAAAAATTAAATATCGGTTTTCATACTTAACTGAATCGATTTCTCTATAACCTTACTACTCTTCGGAGATTGTCGTGCCTAGAAAAGTGATCATTACCTGTGCCGTGACCGGTGCAATCCACACACCCAGCATGTCGCCGTATATTCCGGTAACCGCTCAAGAAATCGCCGACGCGGCGATCGGCGCTGCCCAAGCGGGTGCCGCGATTGTGCACTTGCATGCGCGCGATCCTAAGGATGGTAGCCCCTCGCAAGATCCAGATTTGTTCAAGCAGTTTTTACCGCAGATCAAAGAAAAAAGTGATGTCGTTATTAATTTGACGACGGGCGGTGCCCCAACCATGACAATCGAAGATCGTCTGCGCCCTGCTCACTACTTCAAGCCTGAGGTTGCGTCGCTGAATATGGGCTCGATGAATTTTGGTTTGTATGACATGCTCAAGCGATTTAAGACGTTTAAGCACGACTGGGAGCCTAAGTACTTGGCCGGTAGCGATGATCGCGTC
>CAIZGG010000417.1 GCA_903932425.1 uncultured beta proteobacterium
GCCAAATGGCGCATCACCACTGAGTCTTTTCCACCCGAAAATAACATCGCAGGTCGTGCACATTGAGCAACGACTTCTCGAATAATGTAAATTGACTCAGATTCGAGCCAATCAAGATAAGCATGGTTAAGTTGATTCATAATTTCACTTCTGATGTAAACCACATTCTTTTTTCTGCTCTTGTAACCACCACCATCTGCCGGCACGAATGTTCTCACCCTGGCGTATTGGTCGTGTGCAAGGCTCGCAACCAATACTTGGGTAGCCCTTTAAATGAAGAGGATGAATTGGTACTGAACGTACCTTGATGTACGACCAAACGTCTGATTCAGTCCAGTCAAACAAGGGATTAAATTTTTCAATCCCTCGCTCACGATCGAGTTCTTTGAACGCCAAATCTGCGCGCGTGACAACTTGCCCATTGCGCTGACCCGTCACCCAGGCCTGACAGCCTTGCAAGGCCTGAGCAAGCGGCACAATTTTACGTATACGGCAGCACTGCTCTTTCGCTTCGACACTGTCGTAAAAGCCATTCTCGCCATACTGACTCACATACGCTTGAATCGCAGCCTCTGCTGGAAGAAACTGCTCAATCTCAATATCGTAATGTTTGCGAATCGTTTCGATCATCTCGACCGATTCAGCATGTAGACGCAGCGTATTTAACGTAAAGACGCTGATTGCGGACTTTGAATGAGCAATGGCATCGATTAAGACTAAATCTTCGGCCGCCATGCTGCTTGCAAAGCGAACCTTCGAGTACTCCACATCAATCTGACGTAACCGTTCAAAAAGAGTCGGGAGCTTATAGTCTAAAAATGCCTGGCCCGAATCTAAATTCGGAATCGTCCAAAGCGCTTGGGTCTGGCTCATGAGCATGCCAAAGAATTGGTAAGCTCATCATGCTACCCACGACCAAACTAATAGCAAAGTACATTTCTGCTATTAGAATATTCTTCGTCAATTTATAAGCTTATGAGCACATGCCAATCGAGCTGCGTTTGTCGAGTGACACAACCCCATAAAAGACTTCACCATCAACACAAAGCAACCCAACGAGACGAGACGTCCTGACGATCAATCTACTGAGGAGCCCGTAGTAAACGACCACCCGCTCGCAACGGCGCCAAAATGCCTTTGAGGCCGTTATGGTCAATTTCTTGCATCAGCTGCAACAAGCGCCCGATTTCACCCTCGGGAAATCCCTCGCGCGCAAACCAGTTCAAGTAGTTGCCTGGCAAGTCGGCCAACAACTTGCCTTGGTGTTTACCAAAAGGCATTTTCCAAGTCACTAATTTTTCTAGATCTTGGGGCTGCATGGGTGATTCCTATCGCTCATTATTTTCGGATCTTAGGGCGTATGCATGATCCTTATTACCAAATCTTCGAAATCGTGGGGCTGTACGCTGCGCTCAAACGCCTCGAAGACCCAATATTGCATTATGCTTGAGCGATTCTGATCTTGGATAGTGTTCATGACTAAAGCCACCCTTCACCTTTCGATCCCAGTAAGCGATATCGCTGCCACAGTGACGTTTTATCAAGACCTGCTCGGTTGCCGCGTAACTCGCGTCATCGCCGATCGCGCGGATATCGATTTTTATGGTCATCACCTGGTTGCTCAGCTATCGCCTCTTGAAGCTTCGCATAAGTCGGTCAATATCGGAAAAAATCCGTATCCCTTAAGGCATTTTGGCGTGATCGTTGAGAGTGCGGTCTATCAAAAAATGCTCACAGCTTTACGTGCTGCAAACACACCTTTCGCAATGGAGCCCGATCACATCTTCATCGGCACCCCGCGCGAGCAACATGTATTTTTGGTGTTAGACCCGTCGGGCAATGCTGTGGAAGTGAAAGGCATGGTTAAGCCGGAGCAAGTCTTCTCTGAAGCCTAGACCATCTGAACTTTGTGCACAGCATCTGGCAGTATTTATAACGCTGACTCTGCTGTAGGCTCTGAGGATGAATCAGCAAGTTGCTTCACAAAAAAAAGATTTTTTTAAAGAGACACTTATGAAAAATATTTTGAATAGTTTTAAAAAAACGCTCGTATTACCTTTGGCACTGATTGCACTGTTTGCCCTGCCTCAGGTCGCGCTCGCGCAATATCCCAACAAGCCCATCAAGATGATTATTGGCTATACGGCTGGCGGGGCGGCAGACAAGCTCATACGCCCAATTGCTGAGCGCGTATCCAAAATCATCGGTCAGCCCTTTATTATGGAATATCGCCCGGGCGCAGGTGCCGCAATTGCGCTAGACATCACAGCTAAAGCCGACCCCGATGGCTATACCTTGCACATCACCGATTCGGGCCCGATGGTGATTCTGCCAAATATGCGCAAGCTTGCCTATGACCCGCTCAAAGACTTTACCAATATCGCTATGATCGCAGGTGGTGGCACGGTGATTGTGGTGCGTCCAGATTCTCCTGCTAAAGATATCCAAACTCTCGTTGCCTTAGCTAAAAAAGATCCCTCAAAATGGAGCTATGGCACCTCAGGGATTGGCGGGGTCGGCCACCTGGCAGGTGAGCAGTTCAACAAGCTTGAAAACCTAAATATCACACACGTCCCCTATAAAGGTGGCAATCCTGCGGTGGTCGAGGTGTTGGGCGGGCATGTGCCCTTTTTGTTCTCCTCGTTAGGTTCAGCCGCCACCCAACTCGAAGCCGGCACGCTCAAGCCTTTGGCTGTCACGTCTCTTAAACGCAGTGTGATGCTACCGAACGTACCAACGCTTGATGAGTCTGGCTACAAAGGCTTTGACGCAGCAATCTGGTTTAGCATCGTCGGCCCCAAGGGCCTGCCAGCAGAGGTGATGGCTAAGCTTGTGCCTGCGTTTAACCAAGTAATGAAAGACCCAGCGGTCATTAAAGGCATTCAGGTGGATGGCTATGACATGATGCCAATGACACCCGCGCAAATGGATGAGCTCGTGGCCAAAGATCTTGCTAAGTGGGGCAAGCTGATCAAAGAGGCCAACGTTCGCGACGAGTAACGTTCTGCCGCCAGTCGCTTAGCTGGCTCGCTTATTTGAATTGATGAGCTCTTCAAAAACGAATGCGTTCGAGCCACACCCTAAGGCCGGTTAGCTCGAACGCTTAGACACCAAGAGCAATAAGCCTGACAGCGCTGCCAAGCCACCTGCGCAACCGTAGGCAAGGCCATAGTCATCAAAAAAGGTCACTGTGACAGAAAAAATTGACGGCATCAGCATCACACCGGTGAACATAAGGCCCGAACCTAAGCCTGTTGCCTCGGTGCGTTGTGCGCCGCCTAAGCGCGCCCATTCTGCATAGGCCAGACCAGTGAACCCACTTGCTGTGGCGCCAGCCACCGCGCAGACGATCAGCACCAAGTTGGGCGACCAACTCTCGGCAAACTGTCCTGCGAGCACTGACGCGATGCACATGATCAAACCTTGCAAAATGAGAAGCTGTCGCGCAGTGACATATTGATCAGCCAACCATCCCCAGATCGGTCGACTAATCACAGCAGAGATCTGATACACAGCAAGTGCCCGCCCCGCTTGAACCAAATCGAAGCTGGCTTTACTTGTCAGGTGAACGGTTAAAAACGAAATAAAACAGAGCTGCAGACCACTGTAAACAAAGCTTGCGAACGCAAGAGACCTGATTGCACTGCTATCACGCAAGATTTTTATGGGGGACAACATCCCCTTAGAAAACACCTTGGTGGCAGGCTCTCGATCGATATCCCAACGCTCGCGCGCGAGTTGTAGCATTGTCAAGGCAAGCAAAACAGGTACTGTCTGACACAGTAGCGCCACCCGCCATCCCAGATGCAAGGTCAGCGGAACCATGACGAGACCTGCCAATACGCCACCCAAGGGGACGCCGATCTGCCGAATCGATAGCACCAGATTGATGACACCAGAAGGAGTACGCGGAACGAGTAAATGCGTACTGGAAGGCGCAGTGGCACCATAGGCCAAGCCTAAAAGCGCGGCTCCGAGCACGACCGAAAGCACACTGCCTAACGAGCAAGCTAATAGCATCGCGAGGGTTGCGATCAACACCAGCTGACTCACCCGCACGGCGCCATACCGTCGAATAAAGCGTGGAGACAGCAAAGACGAAATAATGCCTACACCGTAGACGGTTGAAATAAAGAAACCAACTAAGGTGCCGGGTACCTGAAGATCTTTTGCAATCACAGGGGCGACTACCGGAAAGGAGTAGGCCGCCATCGTGGCTAAGCTTTGCGTGGTGAGCGTCGCGGCTAGAGGCCACGTAGGAAAACGAGCGGGTAACTCGGTGCGCATGTTATGTTATTTCTTTTATCGAATTCATCTATCGTACACATAAACGAAGAGAGCAAAAAAATGCCGCACCAAAAATTAAACCGTCGTCGCTTTATTTTAGGCTCCTCTGCCCTGTTGGCGGGTGCCAGTTTGACGTCGCTTGTCAGGCCAACACAGGCAGCCATGAAAGTACCTGAGATCGATTCGCTGAACATTAAAGTCATCGTCGATAGCAGCTACGATTCGCCCAGACCCGGCACAAATCAATGGGTCAAAATTAAACGTACACCCTTCATTTCGACAAAAGATTACCGTAAGGCGCTGCACAATGAATGGGGTCTGGCTTTAGCACTTGAGTCACGCATTGGGCAAGAGCAAAGGAAAATGCTGTTGGATTACGGCTATACGCCCACCGCATTGATGGGCAACATGGAAATCATGGACGTCAAGCCCGAGCAACAGCACGCCATGATTTTGAGTCATGGCCATTTTGATCACTTTGGGGGCTTGATCGCTTTTCTTCAGGCGAATCGTACAAAACTGCCAGCAGATCTGACTTTGTACGTAGGCGGCGAAGATAACTTCTGCAATCGCAAGACTGCCAGTGGCGCGCCCGGCCATTTTGCCGATTGGGGTGTGCTCGACCGCCGCGAACTCGACGCACTGAACGTTAAGATTGTTTACTGCGAAAAACCGACGATTGTTCAAGGCCATGCCTTTACCACAGGCATCATTGGCCGCACGAGTTTTGAAAAAGTACTGCCAAACACCTTGGTTGAGTTCAGCAAAAAGAATGGCCTTGGCTGTGAGATGCCAGAGCTCAATGCGAAAGCCGATGGTAAATTTGTAGCCGATGAACACGTGCATGAGCACGGCACTGCGTTTAATCTTCGCGATCGCGGCCTAATCATCATTTCTTCCTGTGGTCATGCTGGCATCGTTAACACCGTTCAACAAGCCATTGAAGCTTCTGGCGTGACCAAGGTGCATGCGGTCTTAGGCGGCTTTCATTTGTTTCCAGCGCCTGACGAATACTTGACCGCTACGGTTGAAGCGCTTAAAAAATTCAATCCAGATGTGGTGATCCCCTTACATTGCTCGGGCCCGGGTTTTGTGACGGCGATGCACACCCTCTTAAAAGATCGTTTAGTCACTTCGACGACAGGTACTGAGTTTCAGTTCGGCGGCTAATGAGTTTTTTTCATCGCGCTGCCTTGACTGTGGCCAGTTTCTTACTGGCCACAGTCGTGCTCTGTGCTCAGGCTCAAACTGCTCAATCAAGAACAGAGGCCACTCGCCTCATGAATGAACTGATGTCAGGCAAGGCTGCAGTCGGTGCCCCCTTTACGCTCACTGATCATCTTGGTCAAGCACGCAGCTTGAGCGATTTTCAAGGCAAAGTCGTCTTAATTTATTTTGGCTATATGTTCTGTCCGGATATTTGTCCGACCGACTTAGCCAATATCGCACGCTTACTGGCGCTTCTAGAGAAAGAGAGCGCACAAGTACAGGCAATTTTTATTACGCTGGATCCAACGCGCGACACACAAGAGTTAATTGGAAAATATGTGGGGCACTTTGATCAGCGCATTCTCGGGCTACGAGGCACTGAAGCCCAGACAAAAGAACTCGCCACACAGTACAAAACGTTCTTTGAAAAAGTGAAAGTCAATGAACAGCAATACCTGATTGATCACACTGCATTTATCTATTTGATGAATCGGGCAGGCAAGTACGTTGCCTTCTTTCCGCCCGGCACATCCCCCGAGCGCATGGCAACGATGGTGCGTGAAGAGTTAAGTCAAACCAGGCCTTAAATTAAAGGTTGGTATCAAGAGATCACTCTCTAATACGACCAATCTTGTCGTCATTGACCCCGCAGAGCTGGATCGAGATCCAAACTCAGGGGATCACTTAAGCTACCTTCTCTCGCAATACAGTCGAGGCCGCATCGATCGAGAACTCAGTTCTTTGGCCAGTTAGGAGCAGCGAGCGACTCTTTCTCTGGGTAGACCGTGACTGGTATACCGTTTTGCCACTGCACGATGAGCAAGCTCGCACCTTCACGCCGCCCTGCCGCGTCAAACTTAAGCTTGCCACCTGGAAAATAATCCGCAGGACCGTTGCTTAGATCCATCTTTCTGAGGGCCTCGGCAACTGCTTCACGGTCAGCTTTTCCGGCAGCCTCAAGTGCAGCTTTAAAGATCCACATGTCGCCGTAGGTTGTCACAAAATGCTGTGTCGCCCAGGGCTGCCCACTTTTCTTTTTAAACTCTTCAATCATGGGCTTTTGCGCACTCGTCGTCCAGTTAGCGACCACCGACATAACGCCCTCAAGTTGCTCGACATTCATGTTGGTTAACAGATCGGGATCAAGAATCGCTGCGCCGTTCGAGATGGTAGGCATCTTGCCTTTGCCGATGCCAAACTCATTCATTTTTTCAAGTAAGAGCTTGGCGTCTGGGATTGCTGTTGGCAAGAGCAACAGCATATCTGGACGCTTAGAGCGCACCCGTTGAATGAGCGGTGTCGCATTCGCAAGCGGCGGTGTAAAGACCTCATCTACAACAAGCTCGAGGCCTAGCTTAGCCAACTGTGTCTCTTTAATTGGCTTCACGAAGGACACTGACGCTGCAGTGTTATCCATCACAATACCAATCGTCTTTGGTTTTTTACCGGTTGTTTTTTCGGCAAGTGCAACCAGTGCAGGTAAAGAACCCGCCGCTTGTGCGTCGCCCGTGGCAGAGGTCTGGAAAACATACTTGAAGCCGCGGGTCGTGATCGAGTCTGCATACGAGAACGTCAAGACTGGCAACTTTGCGCGCTCGGTCACTTCAGTCACAGCGAGGGTAAATGAGCTTAGATAGGCACCCGTTGCACCAACGAGATTGACGCCATCGGCAACCATACGCTGTGCTGCATTCTTAGATTTTTCAACGCTCTCACCCGCGTCAAACACCGCAAGCTTAAGTTTTGCGCCATTTAACGCCTTGACCCCCCCTTGCGCGTTGATCTCTGAAATCGCCAAATCAGCTGCGATCTTCATCACCTCGCCTTGTCGCGCCCAGGGGCCCGACATTGGCGCAATTAAGCCGATTTCAACATCTTTTGCCTGTGCCAGCACAGCACCTGAACTGGCAAGCGCGGCAACCGCGAGGGCCGTGCTTAGAATAGTTCTTCTTGTAGCGTTTTTCTTGTAGTGCAACATGTGTCTCTCCTGATGTTATAAATATTTTCTACATTCCTAGATACGCACGACGGACTCGGTCATTACTCTTTAATTCATCGGGGCTACCCTCAAGCACGATTTTTCCAGACTCTAATACGTAGCCGCGATCGGCATAATGCAGCGCCTCGGCAACACGCTGTTCAACCAGCAAAACGGTTAAGCGCATCTCTCGATGAATTGTGATGATGCGCTCAAAAATTTCGTCGGCAATCGTCGGCGCTAAACCCATTGAAGGTTCATCGAACATCAACAGTTTGGGCGACGAAGCAATCCCACGCGCGATCGCTAGCATCTGCTGTTGGCCACCCGATAGTGCGCCAGCCTGAGATTTTTGTCGCTCAGCCAAGACAGGAAACCACGAAAATATCTTTTCGATATTGTCTTTCCACGCGTCTTGCCCTGCCTGTGTATAGGCGCCCATCTCAAGGTTCTCAAGAATGGTGAGTGTTGGAAAAACCTGACGACCCTCTGGGATATGCGCAATCCCCAGGTGCGCTCGCTTCGCTGGGGGCACTGCCAACAAGTTCTGGCCATTGAATTCTATTGTCCCTTGCATCGCTGGGACTGTGCCTGAAAGCGTTTTGAACAGCGTCGTTTTTCCGGCGCCGTTGGGGCCAACGATCGCCGCAAACTCACCTTGGCGAATATGAATCGAGATATCTTTGAGCACTGGCAAGCCACCGTAGCCTGAACTGAGCCCTGTGATCTTAAGCATTGGCCGCTCTCCACTTTTTACCTAGATAGGCGTCAATGACGGCATGATTTTTGGTAATGCTGTCTGGTGAGCCTTCGGCCAATACCGCGCCATGATCCAGCACCACGAAACGATCGACTAACCGAACCATGGCTTGCATGGTGTGCTCGATAATCGCGATTGTCATTCCTTGAGCCGCGAGTTGTCTGATAACGGCAATCAGTTCTTCCACTTCGCTTGCGCCCAATCCAGCCAACGTTTCATCTAACAATAGAATTTTGGGCTTACCAGCCAGCGCCCGCGCAAGCTCGAGTAAACGTAACTCTTTACTCGAGAGCTCTCCGGCAAGTCGATCTGACTGCTCAAGTAAACCGACTTGTGCCATCGCCCAGGTTGCGGCCTCTTGCGCCAGGGCATCTGTCTTTGCGTGGACGTACGCACCAACAATCACGTTTTGCGCGATCGACATTCGTCTAAAGGGACGCACGACCTGGAAGGTGCGCCCAACACCAGCAGCACAGGTTTGGTACGGTAGCTTGCCGACAATATTTTTTCCGTTCAATATAATTTCGCCACTGTCGGGTCGAATAAATCCGTTGAGCAAATTAAAGAACGTCGTTTTGCCTGCGCCATTCGGCCCAATAATACCGAGTACCTCACCCTGCATGACTTTTAGGCTGACGTGTTGCACGGCTTTTAATCCGCCAAAGGCTTTGGATACGTCGCGCGCTTCAAAGACCACCACTGTCGAGGCAGGCTTGCGTGAAAGCGACCCTGAACTCAGCACGTCGTCAGACACAGATCTAGCCTGCCCAGACTGAACGTCTCCAGGACTTTCAAGCGGCGAGGCGTCCACGTGCTTGTTTGACACACCGCTGGCTTGAATCGATGGATCAACCTGCGCCCCGGCAGCAGACATGGCGGTTTGATTAGAACGTCGTTTGCGAAGCAGATCTTTCACTTTCCAAAAAACACCCTCGGGTGCAAGCAAGATCACGATCACAATCGCCAGGCCATACACGACCCCTTGAATACCAGGAATGATATCCCCAAGTCGTGCGTGCAAAAACTCACTCAACGGCACCAGCACAACCGCGCCGATAACCGGCCCCCACAACGTTGCCACCCCTCCAAACATTGCCAGGATCAACGCTTGGGCAGACACCAGCATCCCAAACACCGCGGGCGGGGTCACGATCAAAAGTACCACCGCGTAAAGACCACCAATTGTGCCGGCCAACATGCCACTTAAGGTAATCGCTTTTAATTTCCAGACCAGCGTATCAATCCCAGCCGCCTCAGCGGCCGCCTCGTCCTGCTTGATCGCCATCAGTGATAAACCGAAACGTGAACGCTCGATGTAACTCGATAAAAGCATTGCGGCGAGCATCAACGCCAGCGCAATATAGGCATAGATGCGCGTGTCCTCGAACTGCATGTACTTAAGGGGCTCATCGCGCATCATCGGCAGAGCGAGTTCTTGATAACCGAGCCATTCAAAAAAATACAGAAACGCTAAAGGGTAAGCCAGCATGGCCAGTGCAAAATAATGCCCACGCAATCTGAAGGTTGGAATCCCCACTAGCAGGCCCGCAATGCCGCCGATCAGACCAGCGATCGGGATGCTGACCCAAGGCGTCATGCCAAGCTTGATCTGCGCCAAGGCAACAAAGTAAGCACCCAAACCAAAAAAAGCGGCGTGTCCAAACGATACATAGCCGCTATAACCGCTCAGGATGTTCCACGACAAGCCCATCACGGCCCAGATCGGCACCACGGCCATAATGAGTTGGTAGTAACTATTCTGAACGCTGGCAGTCAGTAAGGCATAGATCAGCCCAAACAAGGCGATCAGTAAGATGGGGCGTCGTGCAAACGACTTGTGATGAGTTTGTGCTTTCATGTGCGACGCAATGCCTTACCAAACAGACCCTGTGGTCGCAAAAGAATAATCAACAAAAACACCACGAAGATTGCCGAATTTTGTAGCTGATTGGGTAAAAACAATGTTGACAGCTGCTGCACAAGCCCGATCATCAGGCCACCAAAAAAAGCGCCCGACACACTGCCCATACCGCCAAGCACCACGCCGGCATACATCACAATCACATAATCGATGCCCACGTAGGGCTGAAAGGGATAGCTTGAGGCCAGGAGGCCACCACCAATAGCGGTAATGGCAACGCCAAAACCAAAAGCCAGGCGATACGCGCGATCAACATCAATCCCCATATAAATGGCAGCCTCTGGATTATCAGCGGACGCTCTTAACGACTTACCCAAACGCGAGCGACTCATCACCGACACGAAGAGCACGACCACGACAACGGCGATGAGTGCCGCAAAGGTTTGCCCCTGGTTGACGAACATGCTTAACGAGTCACCCCACAAAGGCCCAAGCTCCCAAGCTTTAGACGAAAGCGGCGTTGCAATTGAAACCGGCGTTGAGCCAAACAGATACAGGCCGCCATTCTGCATAATCAAAGCAATGCCTAGCGTCAAAATCAACTGAGCGTAATGCCCATCGGCCTCGAGCGCAGTGCCCTTGACTCCTGTGACATTGCTAATCAAATACTTGTGAATCAGAATACCCAGCACAAAGATGACTGGGCCAGCGGCAAGTGCTGCAAGATAAGGTGCGACGCTGGGTCCAAACAGAAGGCTCGCGCCAAATAACCCAAAAACATAATAGGCTGTGTACATGCCAAGCATCATGAAATCGCCTTGAGCAAAATTAATCACTCGCATGACACCAAAAATCAAACTTAAGCCAACACACATCAGACCATAATTTGTGCCGGTCAGTAAGCCCGCAATAAAGGCTTGTAAAAAATCTTCAAGGATTTGGATCATGATTGCCGTGCTCGGCAATCAGCAAGGGATGGGAAACCCAAGCCCTTGAGGGTGACAGTAACGGTCACGATGTTCATCTTGTCTCGCTTAGAGCTGTGCGGCGCACAATGCTGTGCGCCTTTTATCTCTTGTTTATAAAGCGAGTTTGCTTTGAGAGCAAGTTTTTTAAAAAATCTTTGAAACTTACTCGCTTAACTTCAGCGTTTGTTTTGCGTTCGTAAACATCGCCTTTTGGTCTGCTAAATACACCGCATACTCTTTTGGATCCAGCAAGGCGATCTGCGCGCCGATCGAACGCAGACTATCGCTCATTTGAGTCTGATATTTTTCACTGGCTTTTTTAGCCGCTAAGTAGATCGCATCAACAACTTCTTTGGGCGTATCTTTGGGTGCCGAGATACCATACAGCGCGCGGGCTTCAATTTTGTAGCCAAGCTCTTTTAAAGTGGGTATCTCTGGAAACGCTTGCAGACGCTTATCGCCGAATACCGCTAATGCACGCAGGCTACCCGACTGGACGTGGGCTAAGGCAGGGCCAATTGCGGCAGATGACAATTCAACATGCCCACCGAGCAATGCGGTCACCGCTGGGCCACTACCCTTCTCTGGGATGTGCGTCCATTCAATACCAGCCTCGTTTGCAAAAATCTCTGCAATTAAGTGCGTGACACCCATCGCACCAGAGGTGGTGTAGTTAATTTTTTTAGGATTCTTTTTCGAGTAGTCGATCAACTCTTGCATGGTTTTCCATTGCGAATTTGCTTGCACGACCAGAATAAAGCCCCCCTCAGATAAAGAGGCGATGGGGGCAAACGACTCGGTTGAGTACTTAATCTCTTTGTTAAAAGTTGGCACAACCACAATCGACCCTTGCGAGGTGCCAACAAGCGTGTAGCCATCGGGCTGGCTTGTCGCCACCATCCCGGCCCCGATGCCGCCACCCGCACCCGGCTTGTAAGTCATGATGACGGACTGCCCTAAAAACTCACCCATCTTGTCGATGAAGGGCCGCAACATGGTGTCAGTATCGCCAGGCGCAAAGGGAATAATGACCTGGACAGGCTTTGTTGGGAACGCATCTGCTGCGTGCACCGCAGGCAGTGCGAACAAACTAAGAGCCAAGATGAAGGCTGAGATGACTTTGTGTTGAATCATTGAATGTCTCTTTTATGGATACGTAATAGGCTGTCGCGATTTTGCCGACGATTTAAACCTTGCAAGCTTAAGAGGTTGAAAACTGAGCGCAATCCGGCGCGCTTATGCGAAAACTTCGTCTAACGCCGTCACCCAACTGACAGACAAAGTTTAACTGTTTCGGTCGGCCAGCGCTTTATCGGAACGAGTTTGTGCGCTCTTTTCCGCTAATATCAAAGCCACCAAAAAAAACATCAAGAGGGGTGCTGGTGCCCCGACTAAGGAGACCGTCTTGAAGCGGATGTCACGATTCATTGAAGTAGCGGCAATCGTATTGGGGTTGTCCCTGAGCGCGACAACCCATGCCCAACTTTACCCCAATCGGGATATCACCTTCATCGTGCCCTATGGCCCCGGCGGCTCAACCGACCCACTCTCTCGGTTTTATAGCAACGCGCTAGAAAAAATTTTAAAGGTCAACGTCAACGTTGAGAACAAGCCCGGCGGTTCAGCCTCGATTGGCACGAGCGCTATGGTGCGTGCTAAACCGGATGGCTACACCATCGGCCTGGGCACGAACGCCTCGCTTGCGTTTCAGCCGCTTATCAATAAAGGGCTGATTTACAAATCAAGCGACGACTACGCGCCAATCGCCAAGCTCGTCGATTTACCAACTCTGATCATTGTGCGCAACGATGCGCCCTGGAAAAACTTTGCAGAATGGCTAGCCGATGTACGTCAGCGCCCGGGAAAAATTCGAGTCTCAGTGTCCGGTGTTAGAACGGCGCCTGACCTTGCGATCCAAGAACTCAACAAGGTCGCAGGCGTTCGGATCGCGTCGATCCCGTTTAGTGGCGGCGGAGGCGAAGCTGTGATCGCCATGCTGTCTGGTCGTGTTGAAACCCTAGCGACTCAAGGGCCGGGAGTCGTGGCGCATGTTCAGGCTGGTAATGCGCGTGTGCTCGCCGCTTTCATGAAGGGCTCTTACTATCTTTTTCCGGATGCGACTTCGATCGTGGACGCCGGCTACAACGTCAGCTTGCCAGCCTCGTACGGCATCATCGGACCGAAGGGGATGCCTAAAGAGGTGCATGACCGTTTAGTGGCCGCCTCACTGGAAATCGGTCAGAGCGCCGAGTTCAGTGAATTTGCTAAAAAACACGGATATCTTGTCGATGCGCAGGGGCCCGATGTTTTTAGAAAAGAAATTGACCAGTACAGCACTCAGTTTTCAGAGTTATTGAAATTTATTGAAAAAAAATAACGCGCGTCTAACAGCGTTACTGAAATTTATTGAAAAAATAACGCGCATCTAACAGCGTTATTGAAAAAAAATAACGCGCATCTAGGCCTGAATCGCGCTCAAGATCGTCATTGAAGCGCTGCCTGCGCCCGCGCCAGCGCCTTTTCTTTAAACAGGTCTTTTTCTGTACATGCCCTACCCCACTCAAGCGTTTTAAGCGCGAGTGCATACTCGTAGCAGTCCACGACCTTGCCTTGAACGCTTGTCACCGCTTCGCCTGCAAGGGTCAGTTCTTGCCACACGTCCATCACCGTCTGCGCCCAGGCCATTTCCTGGGCAGTGGGGGCCAAGCCAGTGCACAGCGGTTCAATGAAATTTGGATGAAGCGCGGTGATCTGACGCACGCCGGCAGCATGTAAGATTTCAGCTTCTTCAATCGCGTGATCGCGCTGATCGACACGACCTGTTGGATTATGAATAAATACCCCACCAGACGCCTCAATCCCCAAACTCATTGCAGCCAACGCGACGTAAGACGACGTGTATGCATACTGATCAAAATCCACGAACATCTCAATACCCAGGTTCACCGCCATGTCATAGCCTGTGCCGCCGCCCATTGACCAGATCTTTCGAGGGGTTGCCGACAAAATCTCGTAGATATTGACCACGCCCAAAGCCGTTTCAATCATGGGCGACAACTCGATGTATCCAACTGGTACGCCATGATCTTTTTCCAATTGGCTGATCAGTGCGTGGGCATACTGCATTTCAGCTGCAGTATCAGTCTTTGGCAACATGATCCGATCAACACCAGGCCAGACCGCACAAGGCAAATCCGCATCAACAAAAGGCTTGTTAATACGAACGTAAATACTTGCCCCACCTTTGTTGGCTTTTTGAATTGATTCCCGAATCAACCCACGACAGCGCGCTTTTTCAGCAAGCGGGATTGAGTCTTCGATGTCAAGAATATAAACATCGCCACCGCGGGTCCAAGCTTTATCAATAAAGCGTGGATTCGTCGGCGTTACAAACATTGTGCAGCGTGCCACTCTGTGCGTCATGATGTTTTTTTCCTCATTCAACGTTGGTGAGCTTGAATTTTTTGCTGATCTCGCGCGGCTACGCGATCCGCCCACTCAAGGTACACCTCGGCGCGCAAATCGACGGGTACGTCGATCATCTTTCCGTTCAGTGGCACTGAAGCCAGGCCTCGCTTCAAGCCTTCGGCAAAAACTTGCCGAACCTCTTTGTAATATTCAACCTCATCAGGGCTTGGGCGAAAGCCTTCATTGCACGCCTTAACCCACGAGGCGCGCGCGCACACGGCACCTTTAAAGCCGGTATCGCGGGCCCGGCGTACCGCTTTCGTCAGAGTGGCCTCATCGACCTCGTTTTGCGAGATACATAAGGGATAACTCATGCCCTGAGCTTGCCCCTCAATTGACGTCGCAACAGTGATGATTTGGCCTTTGATAAATTCGATCGGTTCGACCTCAAGGGTCGTCTCAAAGGGGATCTTTAATTTTTGATACAACGCCTGCTCGTTAATCGTCATGGTGCCAACCCTTGGGCTCGCGCGGGCGATCTCCAGTGAGTTCCAAACGCCTTGGGCAGTCGTGATTTCAAGATCAAGTTCAACTGAGCCGATTGCCAAGCCCCGTTCGCGCTCAAGAATCTCAAGTCGCTCACTTGCCTGCTCGAGCTCAGCGCGATCACCTACCCCAGCCAGCACCACTCCAGTCAAGCCAGCAAACACAGTCGCTTCAAGTTCGGCCTGAGCCGTTCCTGCATTCAAACGCACAAATACTTCGGAGCCTCCGCACGCAGCGGCCGCTATCGCGGCAGGCATGTTGGCTTTGAGCACTTGCTGCCAATCTTGCGTTGGGCTTTTGACAATATCCAAAATAATCGCATCAGCCCACGACTCAAAGGCTTTTTCTGCAAGCATTGGATCATCGACTGACAAGCAAACCAATGAACGGCGGATATAAGGTGGCATTGCGTGGCATCCAGGTAATGACTTAACAAAATTTTTAATACGTTGACAGCTCTAGTCTTGTGGCTGTTTGAACCTCAGGCGGCCAAGCCAAAGCCCGTATTGACAGGTGCAACTTGTTCAGCGGTGGCACACACGCAGCCACTAAACCCTAACAGACGCGCTTCGTGTGCCGCGCGCGCGGTATCCTTTGCGCACGCCACCCCACCTCGTGAACCCGGACGCCAAAAGGCCCCAAGCGGTTGTTTGCCAAGCATGCGGGCCGCCACGAGCGTTCGTGTCATCAAAAACCGGTATAAACGAAACTCGTTTTGCGGCACCCTACCAAGCATCATCGACAAATCAATCCGACCCACAGCGAGCGCACTGACTCGCGCGCTAGACCGACCAATGGCATCAGCATTCCAAAAACTTTTTGCCGACTCAAGCATCAGCACGATTTCGATCGTGCCGAGTTCTATTCCTCGCTCTTTTTCAAGCTGAGTCATTAACGCATCAAGTTCAGCGACATCCGCGGCGTCATCCGGAGACGGGAGCACAATCCCTTTCAAACCACGACTGATCGCTGCACGCACGTCAGCCCAGCGTGTTGCACGATCCACACGCACAAAAACCTCGTGGTTAGTGGCGGCAAGTTTCGCGATCTGTTCACCGACCCCCGCACGAGCAAGATCTTTATTTTTGGGCGCTACGCTGTACTCAAGATCAAGCACCGTTACGTCTGCGCCGTGAGGCTCGGCATACGCAACCACGTCGTCGTGGTCAGCCGGCACAATCAGCCACGAGCGTCGTGAATTTTTGCTTTGACTCATTGTTGCCACCCTTAAATGATTTTTCTTTCTTTCAGACCAAGCTGCGTAGCAGCATCAATGCCGATACGCCCAAGCAACTCAGCCGTGTGCTCGCCTAACTCTGGCGCGGGCCGACGAATCGCCCCGGGCGAGTCAGATAACCGCGGCACCACAGCATGCATCGGAATCGATCCCATTTCTTTGTCGGGCATATCCACCACAATCTTTCTGGCAATCACATGTGGGTCTTCGATGAACTGATCAATCGCATAGACTGGGGCTGCGGTAATTTCATTTTTCTCAAAAAACGCCATTCCCTCTTCAAGGGTATGCGTTGAGATGAACGCACGAATAGGCGCCTCGGCAGCATCAGCATTCGCCACACGATCTGCATTGGTACGAAAGCGTGGATCGGTCAACATCTCAGGCACACCAAGTGCCGTATACAAGCGATTCACCATCACTTGCATTGAGGCCGACATCGAGATCCAACGACCATCTTTGGTCGGAAACACATTGCGTGGGCCTGCGGTGTTTGAGCGGCTCCCGATACGCGGGTCGATCTTTTGGGTCAGTTTGTAGACGGCCGCTGAAGGCCCTAACACTGAGTACATGGGATCAAGCAAAGGCAGATCAATCACTTGACCGCGACCAGTTTGATCCCGATGTCGAAGTGCAGTCATCACTGCGAAAGAGCCATACAGACCCGTGATCATATCGGCCATGGCTAAGGGTGGCAGTACTGGTTCACGATCTTCAAAACCATTTTTTGCTGCAAAACCTGACACGCCTTCAACTAGCGTACCGAAGCCTGGGCGTAAACGATAAGGGCCATCTTGCCCCCAACCTGAAATACGCACGACCACAATGCCAGGATTTCTTTTTAATAAAACCTCAGGTGCAAAACCCATCGCCTCTAACGTGCCAGGCCTGAAGTTTTCAATTAAGACATCAGCCTTCTCGGCAAGCTTTAACAGCAACTCTTTGCCTTCGTCGGCACGCAAGTCGAGTGTGACACTTTTTTTGTTACGCGCGTACACCTTCCAGTGCACACTAAAGCCCTTGATACGCCAGTCGCGCAAGGGGTCGCCCTTGCCGGGTTGTTCGATTTTGATCACCTCTGCACCAAAATCTGCGAGTTGCAGACTCAGCATATTGCCTGCCACTAAGCGGGTCAGATCAAGCACAACCAAACCGTCTAAGGGACACGAGGCATCAGATTGAAAAGCGGTCATGACGTTTAATTCCTTTAATTATTCAGGCTGAATGCCAGCAGCTTTCACGATGATTTCCCAGCGCTTGGCCTCGCCTGCAACAAATGCTGCGTACGCTGACGCCGAGGGGTCAGCAACCAAGTCAGCACCCTGCTCAAGCAAACGTTTGGTCAACGACGCGTCAGCTAGGGCGATTCGTGCTGCGGCTTCGGTTTTTTCTAAGATGACGTTCGGTAAGCCTGCAGGAGCGTGCAGGCCAATCCACCCAATTGAGGCTGCACCGGGATAACCAAGTTCTGCGACGCTCGGGATGGAGGGCAAACTGTTGAGCCGCACGGTAGACGTAACCGCCAGCGCCTTAAGCTTACCGCTCTGGATATGCCCCATCACCGAGGGCAAAGACGGTGTGACTAACTGCGCGTCACCACTCATTACAGCAACAATCGCAGGCCCTCCGCCCTTATAAGGTACGTGCACCCACTGACTCGCAGTGCTGGTGCGCAAGGCTTCGCCGGCCAGGTGTAAGGGCGACCCGATCCCACCCGAGGCAAAGTTCAGTGCCTGAGGCTGTTGTTTCGCGCGAGCGAGCAAATCATCAAGCGTCTCTAACCCCGACGTTGGCGACACTAAGACCACATGCGGCACGGTCACAAACAAAAACACTGCTTGCAAATCCTTGAGTGGATCGAAGCTGAGCTGCTTATTCAAACTCGGGGCGGTGGCCAGGCTCGCATCGCTGACGAGAAAGGTGTAACCATCGGGTGCTGCCTTGGCAACAGCCTGCATGCCAATTACACCCGCTGCACCACCCTTGTTTTCGATCACAATCGCCGCGCCAAGGCGCTCGCCCATCGCTTGCGCGATACTGCGCGCCACCACGTCGGTGGTGCCGCCGGGCGGATATGGGACGATCCATTTAATCGGTTTGTCGGGATACGTTTGCGCAACTCCCGTCGTTGCGGCCAACACAACCGCGAGCAAACTCAACACCCGTAGCCACAAGCAGATACTTTTACTCATGTTCAGTAAGCCGGCGCAGCCAAAGCCATACCGTTAAACGCCTTCAGTAAACGGGTACGCCACTGCGCGAGCGGATCATCGGCGGCCAACAACTCAAAATTACTGATCGCGCGCGACCACTGAAACTGACCAAAAATGGCGTAATCGGCATACAGCGGTGTATCACCGCCAAAAAACGGCTGTACTTTCAAAACGTTGCGCAACGGGCCTAAGCTATCGCGAAACGCCTGAAGCTTGGCGTCGCGGTCAACAACCACTTGCTCAAGCGTCATGCCAAAGCGCTTCTCGCGGCTCTCTCGAAAGTACGCCTGATTTGCGGCATCAAGGTGTTTATAGATGTCCATCAACACAAAGCGCACGATCTGGCCGGCATGCACATCGCCCAAGTTTGAATACACCAGACTCAAGGCCTGCCCCTGCGGTCCGCCAAACAAGGAGGGCCGGTCGGGGAACTGTGCCTCAAGGTACTTGGCGATTTCCCAAGACTCATAGATCCATTTCCCGTCATGCACCAGGACCGGGACCTTACCCTGCCCGCTCGGCTCGATTGCGGCTTTGTCTAAAAACAACCAGGGGACCAGTTCAGCCTCAAGCCCTTTGTGTGCAAGTGCCATCCGAATGCGCCAGCAGTACGGGCTAAAGGGTCGATTACTGTCGGCGCCAACGAGTTCAAATAATTTAAGTGCCATGGTTTGCTCCTTCCTTGCCTGTTGGGTCGTACTGATTACGCGTCTGTTGCGCTCACCTGCCGGACACCATAACCCGAAGCGGGCTTAGGATAAAGTCCGCCACAAACCAAAAGCAAATAAATACTTAGGATTCGCAGCTGGCCATACCAAGCCTGCGCCCGCAGAATTGATGCGACACCTTACCGAACCCCTCACCGGGTGCTCGACGCCGTAACCCGCCGAAGCAGCATTTTGTTACAGTTTCACTTAATCTGTTAAATGCTGACACTCTCGCAGCTCTTTGTAAGCTGATCATTTAGTGCGAGACACCTCGTCAGGCCCACAACCACTACTCATCTGGAGTCTGCTTTGACCTCTGCCCCAACCACAACCGCATCCGCCAGGCCGCTTCCGTATACACCCGTCGCGGTTGTCACCGGAGGGGCCAGAGGCATTGGGTTGGCATGCGCGCAGTGGTTTCTTGCGCACGGCTATCAGGTCGCTTTATTAGATACCGAGGCGGCCACCCTCAAGCAAACTGAACAGGCCTTAAATGACAGTGCGCGCGTGCTAGCCCTGCATTGTGATGTGTCGATTCCAGCGCAAGTGCAGTCGGCGATTGATCAGGTTGAACAAAAATTTGGCCGTATCGACGCGCTCGTAAACAACGCCGGGGTCGCAGTGTTTAAGCCGATTGGCGAAACGACCTTTGAAGAGTTTCGCTATGTGCTGGGCACCAACTTGGATGGCGCGTTTTTATGCTCGCAAGCTTGCATTGAGGTGATGAAGAAAAACCGCAACGGTTCGATCGTGAACATCGCCTCGATTTCAGGTTTGCGTGCCAGCACCCTGCGCGTGGCCTATGGCACCAGCAAGGCCGCCATCATTCACCTGACAAAACAACAGGCAGTCGAGCTTGGTACGATCGGCATCCGCGCCAACGTCGTCGCGCCAGGCCCAGTTGATACTGAAATGTCAAAACTCGTCCATAGCGTGGCGATTCGTTCTGACTACTACGACACGATCCCGATGAATCGCTACGGTACACCTGAAGAAATCGCCAATGCCGTTGGGTTTTTGTGCAGCCCTGAAGCCGCTTTTATCAACGGCCAATGCCTGGCTGTAGACGGCGGCTTTGACGCCTCGGGCGTTGGGATTCCAACGTTGCGCAAGCATCAAGACGGCTCGATTTAACAGGCTCTGTGTTCGAACAAACCGCTCGAAGCAAACATGCTGAACGGTTTTCACGAAATTGACGTTTAAATGAATGTATTTATCTCTTTATAAATAGGACACGCTCATGAATCAACCTTACATCGTCGGCTGGGGCCACACCCCCTTTGGCAAACTCGATAACATCGATTTTGTGCAATTGATTCGTGACGCGGCCCTGCCAGCGATCGCTAGCGCGGGCCTGACACCTAGCGACATCGACGGTATTTTTGTCGGCCACTTCAACGCCGGTTTTGTTCAGCAGGATTTCACTGGTTCGCTGATGGGCGTGGCGATCCCCGAGTTTCGCCATGTACCAGCCGTACGCATGGAAAATGCTTGCGCCACGGGTTCTGCCGCGATCTGGTCTGCGCTTGATGCTCTTGCTGCGGGTCGCTTTAAACGCGTGCTGGTACTTGGCATCGAAAAAATGAACACCCTGCCCAACAAAGAGATCGGCGAAATCTTGCTCAAGGCCTCTTTTGTGCAAGAAGAAGGCCACACCGAGGGTGGGTTTGCTGGCGTGTTTGGTCAGATTGCCAGCGGCTACTTCGAGCGTTTTGGCGACCAGTCTGATGCGCTTGCTGCGATCTCGGCAAAAAATCATTCAAATGGCGTGCACAACCCTTACGCCCATATGCGTCGCGACTTAGGCTTTGATTTCTGTCGTAACCCTTCTGACAAAAACCCTTTTGTTGCCGGGCCCTTGAAGCGTTCAGATTGCTCACTGGTCTCAGACGGTGCGGCGGCACTTGTGCTTTCAAGCGAACCACTGCCTGGTGCCAAGGTGCCTGCGGTACGTTGGCGCTCACGCACGCACATCAACGAATTTTTACCTCTGTCGCGCCGCGATCCAACACGCTTCGAAGGCGCAGCGTTGGCCTGGCAAAAAGGCTTGGCAAGCGCAGAACGCACGCTCGATGATCTGCAATTTGTCGAAACCCACGATTGCTTCACGATTGCCGAAATGCTCGAGTACGAAGCAATGGGTTTGGCGCCACACGGCCAAGGTGCGCGCGTCATTCTCGATGGCATCACCTGCAAAGATGGCAAGCTTCCCGTCAACCCTTCGGGCGGCTTGAAGTCACGCGGGCATCCTATTGGCGCAACTGGCGTGTCGCAACACGTGATGGCTGCCATGCAACTTTCGGGGCAAGCCGGTGACATGCAGATCAAAGGTGCACATACTGGTGCGGTCTTTAATATGGGTGGTGCAGCCGTTGCCAATTACCTGAGCGTGCTGGAAGCAACGTGAACGCAGCGCAAGCCATGAACTTAGGGCGGTTGCTGACGCATACCGCCACGCTCTACCCTGAACACACCGCGCTCATTCAGGGCGAACAAAGCTGGACCTGGTCTGCGATTAACGCGCGTGTCGATGCAATGGTCGCCGCCTTACGTGCGCTGGGTCTCAAAAAAGGCGACCGCATTCTGCTGCAGTCACGCAATAACCTTCAGACCTTTGAAAATTGCTGGGCCGCCTTCAAACTCGGTTGCGTTTGGGTACCGACTAATTTTCGTCTGACGCCACCCGAAGTCGCGTATCTGGGGGCGTCAAGCGGCGCGGTGGCAATGATTGTTGAGGACATCTTTGCAGGGCACACCGATGCCGTCAAAGCAGAGTCTAAAACGCTTAAACATGTGATTGTGATTGGGCAACCGCGTGCGGGCGAATTGTCTTACGAAGCCATGGTCGCGCAACATTTAGGCGTGGTCAGTGAAGAGGAAACCGTTCACTACGACGATCCACTTTGGTTTTTTTATACCTCAGGTACGACCGGCAAACCGAAGGCCGGCATCCTGACACACGGGCAGATGGCCTTTGTCGTCACCAATCACCTTGCCGAGATCATACCGGGCACCACTGAACGCGATTGCTCAATTGCCGTTGCTCCACTCTCGCACGGCGCTGGCATTCATGCGCTGCTCAACGTGGCGCGCGGTGCTGCCACAATTCTGATGTCAAGCGAAAAGTTTGATCCAGAATTGTTTTGGCAAATGGTTGAGCGCCACCGTGTCACCAACCTCTTTACCGTGCCGACGATCGTCAAAATGTTGGTCGAGCACCCTGCCGTTGATCAGTACGATCACAGTTCCTTGCGCTACATGCTTTACGCGGGCGCACCGATGTATCGCGCCGATCAAAAGCGGGCGCTCGAAAAACTGGGTAACGTGCTTGTGCAGTATTTTGGTTTAGGCGAAGTCACGGGCAATATCACCGTGTTGCCGACTGACATGCATAGTGCTGACGATGAAGATCCAAATGCCAATATTGGGTCCTGCGGTCGTCCGCGTGTGGGCATGGAAGTTGCCATTCTGAATGACAAACTCGAACGCGTTGCCACCGGCGAGATTGGCGAAATCTGCTGCCGTGGCCCCGGCGTCTTTGCAGGCTATCACGGCAACCCAGAGGCAACTGAAAAAGCGTTACGCGGCGGGTGGTTTCATACCGGCGACTTAGGCAAGATGGATGCGCGTGGGCTTCTTTACATCACTGGCCGCGAGTCGGACATGTACATCTCGGGCGGCTCAAACGTCTACCCGCGCGAAGTTGAAGAGGTGCTGCTCACCCACCCTGCCGTCGCCGAGGTTGCCATCGTGGGCATGCCAGACGCCAAGTGGGGTGAAATCGGCGTCGCAGTGATTGTTAAACGGCCCGAGCACCAAGCCGTGACTGCTGCCGAGCTGCTTGGATACCTGGAAGGTCTCTGTGCAAAATACCGTTGGCCGCGCCACATCTTCTTTTGGGATGTCATGCCTAAATCAGGCTACGGAAAAATTGTTAAAAAAGATATCAAAGTGCTGTTGGTTGAGCGCGGCGAGGTTCAAAGCTTGGCGCAATAACTTCCTGTCACGCATCGCAGAATAGCGGCACTCAACGCGTGGCTTGGTCAAATATCTAGGGCATCGCAGTAATAACCTATTATGACGACGGATCAACTCAAGCACTTACATATTGCCTTTTTAACGCCAATGGCGCAGGTCACGCTTGAAGCCGTGAGCAAGCTATTGCCAGCCAATTGCACGATTGCCTTTGCGCAAACCTCGAGCAAAGCCGAGCAAAGCAAACTCTTGGCGGACGCAGACGTTGTGATGATCGCCGGCACCTTCATCGAAGGCGACGTGATTCGACAGGCGCCTCGACTCAAAATGATCCAAAAATGGGGGATCGGGGTCGACAAGATTGATCTAGCGGCGGCCAAAGAGCGCAACATACTTGTATCAATCACGTCGGGGGCAACCTCGGTGCCAGTCTCTGAGCACACGCTGATGCTGATGTTGGCCGTTTCGCGACGTCTGCCTTTGGCACATCGCAGCCTTGGCCAAGGCGGATGGATCGCGACTGAGTTGCGCACCGTATGCAGCAAACTCGACGGCAAAACAGTCGGCTTGTTTGGCTTTGGCGGTATCGCGCAACACGTTGCCAAACGGCTTAAAGGCTTTGATGTTGAAGTGATTTACCACACCAGAAATCGGGTAGCCCCCGAGATCGAAGATCGGCTGCAGGCACGCTACGTTGACTTTGAGACCCTGATCGCACAGAGTGACATCCTAAGTTTGCATGCACCACTCTCCGAGCAAACCTTTCATCGTTTTAACGCCGATACCTTCGCAAAAATGAAACGGGGTGCGATCCTGATTAACACCGCGCGCGGTGAGTTGATCGACGAGCCCGCTTTGATTCAAGCGCTGCAACAAGGGCAGCTTTCGGGTGCAGGCTTAGATACCTTTGAGGCCGAGCCCCCGAGCGCAGACAATCCGCTCTTGCATATGGATCAGGTGGTGGCTACCCCGCACTCTGCGGGCGGGGTCTATGACAACCTTCCCAATCTTGTTGGTCATATGTTTCGCAACATCGAACTCTTTCAACGCGGACTCCCAATCCCAGAGATTGATATCGTCGTGCCGTCGCACGCATAGAGGGTGGCTGTTCTTTCGTGCTCTTGCACTCGGGGGCGCTTTAAAGACAGCGGGCCAAGAGCGGGCGCAGGGATGCTCGCCTGCGGGCGGTACGGCATGACGTTTGAGCCGCGCCCTGATAATATCGACACAATCGCCTAGGAGACAAAACCATGAGCCAAAAATTTTCAACCCAGTTCGAACCGCTGAAAGGCAAAGTCAGCCCGGAAGAATGGGAAACACGCGTCACGCTTGCTGCCTGCTACCGCTTAATGGATAAGTATGGCATGACGGACATGATCTATAACCACATCACCGCGCGCATCCCTGGCACTGAAGATTTGCTAATCAACCTCTATGGCTTACTGTACAAAGAGATCACCGCTTCAAGTTTGGTGCGTATCACCGTTGAAGGTGAAATCGTGCGCAAGCCCGACACCGACTATGGCATCAATGTTTCAGGCTATGTGATTCATGGTTGTATCCACACAGCTCGGCCCGACATCTCGGCCGTTATTCACACCCACACGCGTGCTGGCATGGCAGTCTCGTCAATGAGCTGTGGCCTGCTGCCAATGACTCAAACCGCGAGCCGCTTCAATAATCATCTGGCTTATCATGACTTTGAAGGCCCGGCAGTCGACTTGGCCGAGCGCGAATTACTGGTTCGCGATTTGGGCGATCACAACGCAATGATTTTGCGTAACCACGGCCTATTGACCTGTGGCGCGTCAGTGCCACAAGCGTTTAACCTCATGTATCAACTTGAGATGTCTTGTCGCGCTCAAGTCGATGCTATGGCTGCAGGGGCGCACTTGAGCCTGCCGAGTAACGAGATTCTTGAAAAATCAGCGCACTTGTATCAGCCAAATGTGCGTCGCCCCTATGGCGAACTTGAATGGCATGCCATGCTTCGCTTGCTTGAAGCAGAGCCAGGCGGCTTTCCGCATTACGCGTCTTAATACGTTTAACGCCATACGTGCGCGTCGGGCACGAGCATTGCGCCCGACCACACGTATAAGATGCTAGCCAGGCTTGAGAGTCTCACCTGGCTGAACGATGACTTGTCTAGGTAACAAACTTGATGACCACCACGCTTCAAACAAACTCAAGGGCTCCGTACGGGCTGTCTGGCATTTGCGATTGCCACACGCATGTGTTTCCGCCCCAGGCGCAGTTTCCATTTTCACCCACGCGGCACTACACCCCTGCTGAGGCCTCAATCGAAGAGCTGCACGCTTTGCATCGTTCAATTGGTGTCGAGCGTGTTGTGATTGTGCACCCAAGCCCCTATGCTGCGGATAACAGCTGTTTGCTTTGGGCGCTTCGAACCATTGGCGAAAGTTCGCGCGGCGTGGCCGTGATTAACGACCAGACCTCACAGGCGGCGCTGACTGAAATGCATCAGGCTGGGGTGCGCGGCACGCGTTTAAATCTTGAGACCGTTGGTCAAAACGACCCAAGCGTTGGCCAACAACAGTTGCTGCGCACGGCAAAGCAAGTCGCACCCTTTGGTTGGCATATTCAGATGTACACCAACTTAGGCGTCATTGCCGGCATGCACGACACCATCATGCAAGCCGCCACCACTGTCGTCATCGATCATTTTGGCCGTCTCAATGCCGCAGCCGGTTTGCAACAACCGGGCTTTGAGGCCTTGCTCTCTTTGGTGCGCTCAGGCAAGGTCTACGTCAAACTTTCAGCGGCCTATCGTGTGTCAGAGGCTGTCGATTACGCTGATTTAGACCCGTTTGCGCAGGCGCTGATCGAAGCTAACCCCGATCGCATGATTTGGGGTACCGACTGGCCTCATCCGTTTCCGCCAAAGGGTCAGATACGCAGGCCTGAGGTCATCGAACACTTTCATCGCGAAGATAATCAAGCCGCCCTTGAGCGGGTCGTGCGTTGGGCGGGTAGCCCTGAGCGGGCAAAAAAGATTCTTGTCGATAACCCTGCGCGGCTCTATGATTTTTAATCGGTACTGAATCCTCTTGCAGGATCACAACATCTTCAGCACCCTCGCGATGAGGCTCTACGGCCTGAGCGCGAAAGATACCTCGCTTGTCCTCTGGTACGACTTTACGATTGAGCAGATATGAAAAAATTTCATCTTTATCGCACTTACCTCGCCTCGGTGTTGCTTGCCCTTACGACAGCAATGGCAAGCACCTCGCATGCTCAAGACAACGCAAACTATCCAAATCGTTCAATCAAAATCATTGTGCCCGTGGCCCCCGGCGGCACGGTCGATATCGTAGCCCGCTCGATCGCCGAGGCCTTAACAAAGTCTTTAGGGCAACAAGTCATCGTTGAGAACAAACCCGGTGCAAGCAGCTTACTAGGCACCAACCTTGTCGCAAAATCTGCCCCAGATGGCTATACCCTTTTGGCACACTCGACAACTTTTGTGACAGCACCGGTCTTATTAAAAAACGCAGGCTACGACCCGTTAAAAGACTTCATCCCCATTACGGTGACCTGTCAGATCCCAATGGTCTTAGTGATCAATCCAGACAAGATCGCAGCGCGTAATGTTAAAGACTTTATCGCCCTGGCCAAGGCACAACCCAAATTTTATGCTTACGCCTCGTCGGGTAATGGCTCGACAGGCCACATCGCGGCCGAGTTATTTAGTAGTGCAGCGGGAGTGTCTTACTTGCACGTGCCCTACAAAGGCAATGCACAATCAATGGTCGACTTATTAGGCGGACAAATCCCGTTTATGTTTGATCAGGTCAGCACGTCGGCACAATATATCTTGACCGGAAAGATCGCTGCGATCGGCGTAACCAGTAAGACACGGTCAGCAATTTTGCCAGACGTACCCACACTTGATGAGTCAGGCTTAAAAGGTTTTGAAGACTCAACCTTTAACGGGCTGTTTGCTCCGGCTGGCACCCCTGCCCCAATCATTAACCGACTGCATAGTGAGATATCGAAAATCTTGCAATCACCCGATTTAGTCAAGCAATTTATGGCCAAGGGCGTTGAACTCGGTGCAAGCCAAACACCAGAGCAATTTAAACAGTATCTAACTCAGCAAACCACGCGCTATCAAGAGCTTGCCCGAAGCGCCAATATTATCGCCGACTGACGATTACTGTGGATCGCGAAGAAATCTTGATCTGGTTTATCGAGCCTGAAGCGATTCAGGAGCCCGCTCGATTAAGCCGTTTTTTACAATGGCTTTCGCCTGAAGAACGCGATCAATACGGGCGCTTTCGCTTTGACAAGCACCGCCATACCTACCTCGTCAGCCACGCTCTATTGCGAGGCGCATTGAGCTTGATCGCTCAAGTTGAGCCAGCACAGTTTTATTTCAACAAGAATGCTTACGGCAAGCCTTTTCTTGCAGGGCCTCTTCAGCACCAAAACTTGTATTTTAATTTATCCCACACAGAAGGCTTGGCGGCTCTCGCGATCTCAACACACACAGAACTGGGTGTGGATGTTGAAAACAAACATCGTCAAGATATGACGCAGGAGTTAGCCGAGCATTTTTTTGCGCCCGAAGAATGCCGTGTGGTGGCAAACATCGGTGACAACGAACGTACTGAAAAAATGCTTGAGTTTTGGACGCTTAAAGAGTCTTACATTAAGGCCGTTGGAGCGGGGCTTTCTATCCCGCTTGACTCATTCGCCTTTAAGCTCGCAACCGACACTGAACCAGCTTGCTTGCTCAGACTAGACGCACCTAACTCTGATCGCACCGCTTGGCGCTTTTGGCAAGGCCAACCTACTGAAAATCACCTCATGGCCTTAGCGTTTAAGGCCCGACCCGGCGAGCCGATCAAAATCTCTGCCCAGCGCGCATCCTGGCTCGCGCGGGCATGACCTCTACTCTCAAATGATTAGGCAGCCTGAGCATCATCAACAGGTGCTGCGGTCGCGTTTTCATTGACTGAAGACGCCTTTTTGCGCGAAAGCTTGCTTTTGCCGACCTCATAGAACTCATTAAACTGCTTTTTGACTTGTCGCGCTTCGATGTCAAGAATCGTGCCGCCCTGCTCAAAATGTTGTGCAAATACGCGACCGATGGCATAAGTCGACGCACCCGACAGCAGCATCATCGCTGAACCACCCAAGACAGTGCCCACCACTGGGATAAACTTGACCCAGCTCGCTACGGTGACCGAGCCAAACGCAGGAATCGCACCACCGATTAACGCGCTGATCGACCGTTTAGCAGCGCTGGTAGTGTATTCAACACCATAGAGAGAACTCAACTGCTTGATCAAGGCTAACTGAATTGCAGTCACGCCCACAAAATCGACCACGGGTATCGGTACGATACCTACACCACCCGAGAGCAACATGCTGTAGTTAATGGCAGATTCAACTTTGGCAAGCAGTAAGGGATCAACGGGCTTAGATGTCACTTCAATCGCCTGAACTTCAATATCACTCGAATCGTTAGTAAACATACATTTTCCTGTTTTTGGCAGCCTAACGCCCGTAAGCGTTAGGGTTCTTCGAAGCTCGATACGACATTCTCTGCACTTTTCAGGCAACTAATGCGCCAATTGGCTTAGCCACGAACGATAACATGATTCAATAACGATTCGAATCCGGTCATAAAAATTTAATCTTATAGGCCCATTGCTTGGTCATTTAAAAAAGTAATTCTGAGTTTATGTAGGGAAATCACAACCAAGAGCTTACCTTTGGTCATGCGAATGGATCTGCAAGGCCTCTAGAAAGCGAGACACCATGTTGTAAGCGCCAACGGTGGCAGTTAACTCGACCAATAAACGGTCGGTCAATACCGCCTTAACTGCTGCAAAGACCTCTGGCGAAACGTGAATCTCTTTAGTCATGGCATCGGTGTACGCCAACACGGCGCGCTGAGTCGCGTCGTAGTTTTTCGACTGCTGCCAATTATCTAGGTCATCAAGCTGCGCTTGCGAAACACCTTCACGCAGTGCAATCGGCGCATGCTGCTCTGCCTCGTAGGGCGCACCGTTGAGTACGGCAATACGCATGATCACCAACTCGCGCAAGCCACCAGGCAAGCTGCTTTGCTGACGAATCGCGGTCAGGTAATTGAGCCAACCGCTGGCAACCGGCGGGCTGTGCAGCAGCATTTGATAAAGATGCAATACACCGCCGCGCTCAGCGACGATACGGTCAACGAGCGGCTTCGCTTCTGGGTTGGTTAAGTCTGCGTAAGGAATACGTGCCATCTAAAGTCTCTTTTTTGTTAGTAAAGCGGTTATGACAATATTGTTCAGTCGGTATAGTTCTTGATCACAGCCGCATCATCTAAACGACCCATGCCGTGACTACTTGTTGTCGTAAATTGCAAGAAAGCCGCATGGGCCATCGAGGCGGCAAAGGTCTGCTCGCGCGCCGCATCAAGCACTAACCCAAGGTCTTTGACAAAGATATCAACGGCCGACGTGACGTCTTCAAACGATTCGGTAATCATTCGATTGCCCCGATCGCCCAGCATCCAGCTTGAGGCCGCGCCGCTTTTTAAAATTTCAAGCGTCGTGTCTAACGGCAAACCAGCGCGCTTTGCCATCGCCAGGGCTTCACCAGCAGCCGCGATATGTACGCCACATAAAAGTTGATTCACAACTTTCATCTGACTGCCCATTCCTTGTTCGGTACCCAGCACAAAAATCTTGCTGCCAAAGGTCTCGAGGATTGGCTTGACTTGCGCGCAGACGGTTGGTTCGCCTGCAACCATGATCGTCAAAGTGCCATTTGAAGCACCGACCTTGCCACCCGTCACGGGTGCATCCACGAGATGAATCTTCAGCGCGGCGAGCCGTTGCGCCAAGTCACGCACATACTTGGGCGCCATCGTGCTACAGGTGATCAGCACGGAATCTGGCTTTAACTTGCTGGCTAGGCCATCGCTACCAAATAACATCTCTTCAGTTTGCTTGTCGTTGACGACAAAACTGATCACGACGTCACAGTGGTCTGCGATCGACTGTGACGACGCGCCCGCCTGTCCACCGATCGATTCAAGCCAGGACAGTGCCTCTGGGTTCACGTCGCGCCCCACAACGCCAAAGCCCTTCTTGAGCAGGTTGGCGGCAACCCCACGGCCCATCACGCCTAGCCCCACCAGACCGACCGACTGTACCGCTTTAGCTTCTTGACTCATATGTTTTCTCTGGAAACTTACTGCTTGTGGGTCATCGATCAAGAGGTCGATCTCTAAGCAATCGACCTCTTTCAAATGATCAAAATATTATTTCAGGATGGATTGACGCCTCGTGATTTTTTACCCCGGCCAACATCAAGCCTTGTCTTCTTTCTTTGCAAACAGACCTTCAATTTGTACAAAAAAGATCGGCACCAGCGCTACTGCGAGGCAAGTCGAGGCAATCATGCCGCTAAACACGGTGATACCGATCGATACTCGAGCCGCTGCGCCCGCGCCTGAGGCCGTCAGCAAGGGAACGACACCCAAGATAAAGGCAATCGATGTCATCACGATCGGACGAAACCGTTCGTGTGAGGCCTTAAGCGCAGCATCCACCAAACTCAAGCCTGCATGCTTGGCCTCGAGTGCAACCTCAACGATCAAAATAGCGTTTTTCGAGGCGAGTGCAATCATCAACACTAAACCAATCTGCACATAAATATTATTTGCGAGCCCGGTAATAAACAGGGCGACCACTGTACCCACCAACGCCAACGGCACTGCAAGAATGACCGGGATCGGTGCGACCCAAGATTCGTACTGCGCTGCCAACACAAGGTACACCAGCAAAATCGAAAGTGCGAACACTAAAACAACGGTGCTGCCGACAAGCTTCTCTTGATAGGACATCGCAGTCCACTCAAAGGTCACTGACTCAGACAGGTTGGTTTTGGCGAGTTTCTCGAGCGCATCAATCACCTGACCAGAACTGTAGCCAGCGCCACCAGCCCCCAAAATCGCTGCTGTTGGGTACAAGTTGTATTGCGAGGCAATGGCCGGGCCGGTGCTTCCAACGATATCGATAAAGGAGCCCAGCGGCACCATTTCGCGAGTTTTACTTTTGACATAAAGTCGGCTGATCTGATCAGCTGTCATGCGGCTTTTCCCGTCAGCCTGCATGAAAACTTGGTAAGTTTGACCGTATTTAAAAAACTGATTCACGTACGACGAACCGATCGAATTTTGCAGCACATCGTAGGCATCGCCAATCGCCACACCCAGGGTCTCAGCACGCGAGGTATTAAAACTGAGCGTCAATTGCGGCACATTGTTTCGGAAAGGCGTAAAAATCGCAGCAATTTCAGGCAACTGACGCGCAGCAGCCAAAAAGCTTTCTGTTGCATCTTCAAGCTTTTTGAAATCATTACTACCGTCAGTCAACATCAACTGCATCTGAAAACCACCCGACAGACCCAAGCCCGGAATTGCAGGAGGCAACAACACCTGAGCCTTCACTTCTTGGATGTCACGTAGCGCGGCATTCATTCCAACATAGATGCTTTTAAGATCCTGGCCTTTACCGCGCGCTTCCCAAGGTTTCAGAATGACATACATCACACCTGCATTAGATTGTGACGAGTTGTTATTCAGGGCATTGACTCCTCCGATCGATACGATCCGGTCAACGCCTGGAACCTTTTCAATGGCGTTAACAACCAGTTGCATACCCAGTTGAGTCCGCTCAAGTGACGAGGCATCGGGCAACTGCGTTGCAACCACCAGGTAGCCCTGATCTTCGTTGGGGATGAAGCCCGTAGGCAGCTTAATCAAGCCAATAATCGCACCAATAATCAGCAAACCACCCACAACCGAGGCGGTTTTACGATTGTTCATGAGCCCCTGCAAAATGCCTGCATACCAGTTTGATAGTTTTTCAAAATAGCGATCGAAACCAGCAAAAAACCAGTTCTTTTTCTCATCGACTGGTTTGATACGAATAAATTGCGCAGCCTGCGTTGGCTTGAGCGTGACCGCGTTGATACCGCTAATCAGCGCAGTCGCTGCAATCACCAGCGCAAACTGTCGATACATCTGACCGGTAATGCCGGCGATAAACGAAGCGGGCAAAAACACAGCCATCAGCACCAGGGTAATACCAATGATCGGCCCCATCAACTCGGTCATGGCATTAATCGCCCCCTCGCGAGGAGTCTGGCCATGCTCAACTTTTTTGGCAACGCCTTCGACCACCACAATAGCGTCGTCAACCACAATACCAATACAGAGCACGATCGCAAACAGCGTGAGCAGGTTGATCGAAAACCCCATCCCTGCCATACAAGCAAACGCGCCGATCAGCGTTACCGGTACGGTTGTCGCAGGCACCAAGGTTGCGCGCCAGTCTTGCAAAAACAGCATGATCACGAGCAGCACCAAAATGCCCGCTTCAAACAAGGTGTGATAAACCTCGTTGATTGAGGCTGTTACAAACATTGTGGTGTCGAACGGGATTTCCCACTTAATTTCTTTCGGAAAATTCTTTGAGATTTTTTGCATCTCGTCGCGAACGGCCTTTGCAACAGCAATCGCGTTGGCCGAAGGCAACTGATAAATCGCAATGCCGCCAGCGGGCCGATCGTCTAACCGGAAAAATTGACTGTAGTTTTGGCTACCCATCTCAATACGCGCAACGTCGCGCAAGCGGGTCATTTCACCCTGCTCATCGACTTTGATCAGAATCTGTCCAAACTGTTCAGGCGTATCCATCGAGCTGGTGACATTCAAGGTCAGTTGAAAGTCTTGTCCAGTGGGAACGGGCGGCGCACCAAGCTGGCCAGCCGCTAGCATCAAGTTTTGTCGACTAATCGCAGCACTGATGTCAGACGGTGTCAGACTACGCATATTGAGCTGCGCGGGGTCGAGCCAGACACGCATGCTGTAGTTGCCTACGCCAAAGACGTTTGCAGCGGCAACACCTGGAATGCGGGCGAGTCGGTTCTGCATTTGCAAGTTGGCAAAGTTACTCAAGAACAACGCATCGTGTTCAGGGTTGCTTGAAGTCAGCGTCACAAACTGCAAAATTGCAGTTGACTGCACCTTGGTCGTAACCCCTTGCCGCTGCACCGCCTGCGGCAAGGACGGCAAGGCAATTGCAACCCGATTTTGCACATTGACCTGTGCGATGTTTGGATCGGTGCCGACTTGAAACGTCACCGTCAAGGTGTAGCGCCCGTCGTTCGTCGAGTCGGACTCCATGTACAGCATGTCTTGCACGCCGTTCACTTGATTCTCGATGTTGCTCGCCACCAGCTGTTGCACTAAGGCAGCGCTTGCGCCTGGCCAGTTGGTCGTCACCTGCACCGTGGGCGGTGTCATCGGTGGATATTGCGCAATCGGCAAACCAAAAATAGAAACCGCACCAATTAGCATCGTGATTAACGCAATCACGTTACCCAGAACTGGGCGCTCGATAAAGTATTTTGAAAGCATGGGGTATCCGGTTGCCTGACTGTATTAGCGTGCAGGTATAGGTGCGACCGTCGCCGTCTCAGGGTTCACGGTCTGACCATTGCTGATATTGATAAAGCCATTCAATACAAAGGTTTCAGAATCCTTGAGGCCTTGAGCAATCTCAACCAATGAATCGAAACGCTGCCCCGTCTTGATCGCGCGACGTTCGACCTTTTTACTGTCATCCATCACAAAAATGTAATCACCTTGTTGATCGGTCTGAACGGTACGTGCGGGGATCAACACAGCCTTACGCGACTCGCCGTACTCGGCCAGCACCTTGCCATATAAGCCCGGCACAAGGTCAAGCTTATCGTTAGGCAATTCAGCCCGTAGTTGCAGCGAGCCCGTGCTGGTGCTCAGCAAGTTCGCTGCAAAGTCGAGCGTGCCCTTGTGTGGAAAACCTTTCTCACCTTGTAATTGCACGTAGACTGGCAAGGCATTCACCAGCGATTTACGGTTATCTTCATTCACGTAACGCTTTTGATACTTCAGCAAATCACGTTCGTTAATGTAAAAGTACACATAGATCGGATTAATTTTTTGAATCGTTGCCAGCTTGACCCCTGAAGGGCTGCTTCCCAAGTAATTACCCACGTCAATTAAATGGCGGCCCATCAAGCCATCAAAAGGCGCGCGAACCTCGGTGTAGGTCAGATTCAGCTGTGCAAGCTTTAAATTCGCCTCAGATTGCAAAAAAGACGACAAGGCTTTGTCGACAGACGCCTGTGAGGTTGCGTTGTCTTTTAACAAGGCCTTTTGACGCGCAAGCTCGATTTTGGCTTCGTTATAAATCGCCTGGGTCAGATTGACCTGTTGAATATATTGATCTTGTTCAATGACAAACAACAACTGGTCTTTTTTAACAAAAGCACCGTCTTCAAAGGCGATTTTGCTCAGGTAGCCCGGCACCCTCCCCTCTAGATTGACTGTCAACAGCGGCGAAATGACACCATCAAAAATCTCATAGCTTCGAACATCCTGAGAGACCGGCTTGGCAACCGTCACCTTGGCTGGTGGGGCCGCGACAGTTGGTTTTTTTTCACAACCGGCCAATACCAAGCCGGTTAACAAAGCCAGGGTCACGGCTGCGGTTCGCATGAGCGGCGTACGCATAAAGGGGCTCATTGAATGGTCTCACTAGACTGAACTAAACGTGGATCGGGTTGGTGATTCAGGGCGTTGCCCCAGTTCGTGCGTTGCTTCATCTCAGCCACCATGGCATCAGGCAGGGCTGGCGTCAATAAATCGCCGGACCACCCGCCGCCCAAAGACTTGAACGCCGAGACATAACCAAGCAAATTATTTGTGTTGGTTTGCACCAGGGTGTTCTGCACTAACAAGAGTTGCTGTTGGGCAATGATCACAGTGTTGTAATCCACCTGCCCGGCCTTATAGCGATCAAGCGCCAACTTGGCAGCCTGCTCGGCGGCAATGACTGATTTTTTAAGATCAGCGGCCGAACTCCGTGTAGTTGAAATCGTGACCAGTGCATCTTGCACTTCTTTTTGCGCTTGCAGCACCAAATTTTGATAGGCCAGTATGCTTTGCTGGAAGACGGCATCTTGCACACGGATCTGGTCGGTGATCGCGCCTCGATAGAACAACGGAAACATAAAGCTGCCCGCGATTGAGGTATTGCGGTTGTCCCAAGAGAATAAATTGCCCTGATTCGAGTTATTAGTGCTGGACGTTTGAAACCCGAATAGACCGCTCAAAGAAAAGCTGGGATACAGAGCAGCCTCGTTCACGCCAATCAAGGCCGACTGAGCGGCAGCCGCGTATTCGGCTTGCAAAATATCCGGACGACGCCTCAATAAATCTTTTGGAATACCCACTTGCAACGCAGCCGGGGCCACAAGATCTTGCTGGCTACTCTTGAAATTTTGCTCGTAGTAATCAGGAGACTCACCCAACAACACGCTCATCGCATATTGATACATTTTCAATGACGCAATCAGGGTTGGAATTTGAGATTTCGTTTGTTCATACTGGGATTCAGCCTGGCTCAGATCCAGCAATGAGGTCGAACCGTTTTTGTAGCGCGACCCAGCAATGCGTAAGCTTTCAGCCTGCAAGGCCAAGTTTGTTTTGGCGACCTGGATCAGGCCTTCATAGTTACGGATGTTGATATACGTATTTGCGATGTCGGAGGCAATCGACACATCCGCCGAATAGAATGCCGCGGCAGTCGAGATATAAGAGGCCAGGCTACTTTCAATACCACGACGATACTTACCCCAGAAGTCGATCTCCCAGTTGGCTTGAATCATTAAGCTGCGGGTATTCGACACTGACGAGGTATTCAGGTACTGACTTAGTGCGTTGGGCTGATCATTACGAGCACCCGAACCGCTTAGATTGACTGTGGGCAAAAGTGTTGCTTCAGTGACCCCGAGCTGCGCGCGTGCCTGGGCAATACGCACGGCCGCGCGTTGCAAGGTTAGGTTATCGCTGGCTGCCCGAGCAAGCAGGCGGTTGAGTATCGGATCCTTAAAACTGGCCCACCAAGTAACTGGATTAATCCGTTGAGCATTGGTAGCCTCGAGCGCTTCGGTAAACTCAGTTTGCTTAGGCTGGCTAAATTGGTCTTGGACCTTGGTGGCGGGCCGCACATAATCGGGGCCAACCATGCACCCCGAAAGGGCCAAGCAAGCACTAGCCAGCCAGCAAGACGACACTAATCGATTCATGATGAAAACGATAAAAAAATATCAATGAGAGATAGTAAAGCAAATTTAAGGCCTAACCGACGCTCAAATCCAGTAGATTGGCCTTGTCATTAAGCAAAGTTAAGTCACGACAAGCGTGGGCCTCACTTAGTCAACCTGCGCACCAGAAATCCGCACAATTTCAGCCCACTTTGCGACGTCGGCGTGATGAATTTTGGCAAACGCCGCCGGGCTTGGGTCCAACGCGGGCGTGATCCCTTGCGTTTCAACCAGCCACGTTCTAAATGCAGGAGTTGAAATAACCTGTTTGACAGCTGCGCTCATTTTGGTAGTGATGGCCGCCGGCAACTTGGCGGGTGCAAGCAAGCCATACCAGGTGCTGCTTTCAAAGCCTGGCAAATCACAGGCTTGCGCCATCGGAGGCACGTTAGGTAAAGCCTCTAAGGAGGTCGGTGTGGTCACGGCTAGCCCAATATTCAAACCGCCTTTGATTGAAGCAATGGCGGGGGCGCTTTGATTAAAAAACATATCAACATCACCGGCTAATAACGCTGTCATGGCCGGCCCCTGCCCGCGATACGGCACGTGCACAATATCGACCTTAGCGGCACTGGCGAATTGAGCGGCAGACAAATGCGTCGAAGCCCCATTACCCGTCGAGCCATAGTTGAGCTTGCCTGGGTTGGCCCGCATCAATGTCAGCAAGTCAGCACAGATTTTAATCGTGGGGTGTTTTTTAGTATTGATCAACAGCACATTAGGTACGTCGCCCAAAATCGCGATATGGGTAAAGTCACGTTCGACGTCAAAAGTCAGCTTTTTATAAAGTGCCGCGTTAATCGCATGTGTGCCGGCCGTGGCCATCAAAAACGTGTACCCGTCAGGCTGGGCGCGCGCAACAAAATCAGAGGCTAGATTCCCCCCCGCCCCTGTTTTGCTGTCGACCACAATCGAGACGCCGAGTACATTGGCAAGAGCTTCTCCGAGCTTGCGGGCATACAGGTCGGTGCCTGCGCCATTTGGAAACCCGCCAATAATTGTGATCGCGCGGTTTGGCCACGTATCAGTCTGGGCAAGCGCGGTCGCACTAAGCGTAAGGCCAAGCAATACACCGAGCGTTCTTCTAAGTCTATGCAACATCGTTAATCCCTTTGTGCTTTTCGGCTCAGGTCTGTCGTAACAAACATCACCGCTGCTGACCTTGTCCCGAGATTCGGCGGCAATGGTTCAATGACGCCTCAATCAAATTGTCGCTCGCCTCAGGCGTTCGAAACGCTGAATGCGCCGACAGTGTGACGTTTTCGATTTTGGTGAAAGCATGCTCTGCGGGCAACGGCTCAATATCAAATACATCGAGACCAGCATGGCCAATCTTTTTAGAAGCCAGCCCTGCGATCAAAGCCTGCTCATCAATCACCGCACCGCGGGCCGTGTTCACCAAAATCACGCCGTCCCGCATTTTGGCGATACGCTCGGCCGAGATAAAGCCACGCGTGTCATCATTGAGTAATAAGTGGACTGAAAGCACATGGCTGCTTGCCAACACCGTATCGAGGTCAGTAAAGCGAACGCCGGCGTGCGTTTTCGGGCTTCGGTTATAGGCGATCACGTTCATCCCGGCCCCCAGCGCTAACCGCGCCATTTCAGCGGCAATCCCGCCAAACCCGATGAGCCCCAAAGTTTTACCTGTTAATTCGATACCATCCGTACGCAACCACTGGCCAGCACGCATGCCACGATCCATGCGGGCAAAGCCCTTGGCACTCGCCCACATCAGGGCAAAGGCGCACTCGGCCACGGCCGTATCCCCGTACCCTTTAATAATGTGGACTTCAATACCGAGCTCGGCGAGCGCTTCGGGGTTCATGTATGACCGCGCGCCCGTGCCTAAGAACACCACGTGCTTAAGGCCTCTACATTGTTTGGCGATCTCAACAGGAACCGAAGTGTGATCGACGATTAGAATCTCGGCGTCGCCCATCACGCCGGGGATCTGTTCAGGGGTAATGTCGGGCTGTTCGTTGACCAACAACGCGATATCATCGGGCTGGTGCAAGCGGCGCGCAACGTCGGCTAAGCTGCCATTGGCGTCAATAAAAACGGCTTTCATGTCGAAAAATCCAAATAATACATAATGTCCATATCATAACGGGGCTTTCGCCCTAGAACATCGCGATTTCTCGCTGTGGCTTTGCCAAAGCCAATTGAAGACCTAAGCGCGCCTCCAGGCGCGGAACCTTTAGATGCGAGCGATGTGAGCAAACCACAATCCACGACGACGCCAACGCTGGGCTCACGACAAGGTGCACGCGGGCGCAAATGCTACGATTAACAGCCGTTCGTTGAGTTAGAGCCAGAGGGGTATTTTTTTGAACCAGCCTGTACACGTTGTCATTATCGGCGCGGGCATCGTTGGAGCCGCGAGCGCCTTTCATTGCCTGGAGGCAGGTCTGAAAGTGACCTTGATCGAAGCCGAAACTCCGGGAGCCTCTCAAGCGTCTAGTTATGGCAACGCGGGTTGGCTATCTTCACACTCGGTGCTCCCGCCCGCCTCGCCTGGCATCTGGAAACAACTCCCCACCTGGCTAATCGACCCACTCGGGCCACTTTCTGTGCGCTGGCGATATTTTCCGCGCGCCCTACCCTGGCTGCTGCGCTACCTCGCCGCGGCGTGGACCTATCCAAAAATCGAACGCACCGCTCATGCACTACGCAGTCTTCTCGCCGGGGCGCCAGACTTACATCAACACATGGCTCGGCAAGCGGGCGTGGGAGAGTTGATTCAGCGAAGCGGCTTGCTGCATGCGTTTTTATCGCGTGAGCACTTTCTTCTTGATGCCAAAGCTTGGGAAATTCGTCGCAAAGAAGGGGTGAGCTGGCAAGAACTCGATGCTGCCGCCTTAGCCGCGCTTGAACCAGATCTTGATCCCAAATACACCTTTGGCATCCTCGTTGCCGAAACGGGCAGCTGTCGTAACCCTGGCGCCTATACGGCGGCTCTCATTGGCTATGCGCAAACCCGTGGTGCAACCTTACTACAGGCCAAAGCCACCGGCTTTCGCATCGCAAACGGGTCACTGAAAGCCGTGTCGATCGAAGGTGGTGAGGTACTGTGCGACAAGGCGGTGATCGCCGTCGGCGCTCGCTCAAAAGCCTTTGCAGCGCTGGCAGGCGATGACGTCTCGCTAGAAACTGAGCGGGGTTACCACGCGGTGGTCTCCGGCGTGAGCGTCGGGCCGCGCGTTCCAACCATGTTTGCCGACTGTAAAGTCATCGTGACGGAAATGAACCAGGGCTTGCGCGTTGCCGGTCAAGTCGAAATTGCGGAAGCTGACGACACGCCAAACTGGCGACGCGCCAAAATTTTGCGCGACCATTTGCTGACCTTGTACCCTAGTCTGCCACGTGATCTTTCTCCCGAACAAATCCAAATCTGGATGGGTCGGCGCCCTAGCACCCCGGACGGATTACCATGCCTTGGCTTGGCCTCTGGTTGCACAGATATTATTCACGCATACGGCCACGGTCATGTGGGGCTGGTAGGATCAGCCAGAACGGGGCGTATAGTGGCTCAACTCGCGGCAGGCCAACAACCCGAAATCGATTTGAGCCCATTTAGCCCAACGCGTTTTAGCTAAATCGCGAGAACCTCGAAACTGCAAATACTGGGACACACTTGAACGTTTTAGCGATACACGAAAACAGGCAAACACCAACATCCACCTGCATGTTTTAGCTTTGCACGACGACCGTAAAACATTGAGACGAATATGAACACTTCAGACTTGCATGACGACAGTGAAGACGTCGAATTCACGCCGGCTGAGCGCGCCAGCGCAGCTAAAAAAAGCACTTGGATCAGTGTGATGGTCAATATTTTGTTGTCGACCACACAAATTACCGTCGGTATTTTTGCGAAATCCCAAGCGTTGATCGCAGACGGCGTGCATTCGCTATCGGATCTGATTGCTGACTTTGTCGTACTGTTTGCGAGCCACCACAGCCAAAAAGACGCCGATGAAGACCATCCCTATGGCCATCAACGTTTTGAAACCGCAGCCTCGATGGTACTGGGCGGCTTGCTGCTTGCAGTGGCGCTTGGGATGCTGTGGTCGGCCTTTGAAAAGCTCAAAGCCCCGCACGAGATCCCGTCGGTGCACAGTATCGCCTTATGGGTTGCTGCCTTGGCCTTGGTCGCAAAAGAAACTCTCTTTCGCTATATGCTGCGCATCGCCAAAGCGGTCAAATCCAGCATGCTCGTGGCAAACGCCTGGCATGCGCGCTCGGACGCGGCCTCTTCGCTGGTGGTTGCGGTCGGCATTATTGGCAACTTACTGGGTTACCCAATTCTGGACCCCATTGCAGCGCTGATTGTCGGGCTGATGGTTGGCAAAATGGGGTGGGAGTTTGGCTCAGACGCCTTTCACGATTTGATGGATCGCTCGGCGAACGACAAAGAGGTTCAAGCCATTACAGAAACCTTATTGCAGACGCCCGGCGTCTTGGGGGTTCACGACGTACGCACCCGAAAAATGGGCGACATGATCTTGGTCGATGCCCACATCGAAGTCAGTGCGTTTTTGACAGTTGAAGCCGGACACGACATTGGACTGGCGGCTCGACACGCCGTGATGCAACGCCATCGCGTGCTCAATTTGTTGACACATATTGATCCTGTGCCCTCTAAAACCGATCCCAAAACGACCGCACCAAGAACAACACAAGCCTGAACGGATCGCCACTGGGCAACGAATAAGATTCAAGCTAAGACCGAACAATCGAGTAAAAAATGAACTCAACTCAAGTATCACCACGGCGCACTCTGTTTGAAAAAATCTGGGATCAGCATGTCGTCATGCCCCGCTCGGCGGGCCCTTCTTTGCTATACATTGATCGCCATATTATTCATGAGGGTTCGTTTCATGCCTTCAAAGACATGCGCGCGCGCGGTCTGACGATTCGCAACCCAAAACAAGTGTTCGGTGTTGCCGATCACTACGTGCCCACCACCAGTCGCGACCCCAACGACGCGGTCACCCAAGAGATCAAAGAGGTGATCCTCAAGTTTGACGACAACATGAAATGGTCGGGGGCGCACTATTTTTCTATCAAAGACCCACAGCAAGGCATTGTTCATGTCGTCGGCCCCGAACAAGGCATTTCGTTGCCTGGCTCAATCATTACCTGTAGCGACAGCCACACCTCGACCCACGGTGCGATGGGTGCGATGGCCTTTGGGGTTGGCCAGTCAGAAAGTATGCATATCATGGCCACCCAAACCCTTTGGCAGACCAAGCCCTTGCAGATGCGTGTTGAGCTCAGCGGCAAGCCTGCTGCCGGAGTCGGTGGTAAAGACATCATCCTGGCGGTCATCGCCAAACTAGGCGTCGCAGGTGCAGTCGGTTATGCCGTCGAATATGCAGGTAGCACGCTACAGTGGCTATCGCTTGATGAACGCCTGACCATGTGCAACATGACGATCGAAGCCGGCGCACGCTCGGGGCTTATCGCCGCCGATGATGTGGTGTTCAATTACTTATACGGCCGCAAGTATGCACCTCAAGGTGCTGCCTGGGATCAGGCGTTGCAAGCGTGGCGGCAATTGCCGTCTGACGAGGGCTGTCACTTTGATCAAACACTGAGCCTTGACGTCACGCAACTCTCGCCTATGCTCACTTGGGGCACCACACCCGATACTGGGATGGCCATTGACGGCGTCGTCCCCGATCCTGCCCTTCTCTCGGATCCTCACGCCAGACAAGCGGCTGAGGCAGCACTTGCGTATATGGATCTGAAACCGGGCACCGCCTTGAGCATGATCAAAATTGATCGCGTCTTTATTGGGTCGTGTACGAATAGCCGTCTGTCTGACCTGCGCCTGGCGGCAGATATTCTGCGCGGGCGGCGCGCGGTTGTGCCGGGCATCGTGGTGGCGGGCTCAATGCTGATCAAACAGGCCGCTGAAGCCGAGGGACTGGATCAGGTTTTTAAGGCAGCAGGCCTTGAATGGCGCGAACCCGGTTGTTCAATGTGCGTAGGCATTAACGGCGACTTAGCGCTGCCAAATGAGCGTGTTGCCTCAACCTCAAACAGAAACTTTGTCGGGCGTCAGGGGCCAGGGGTTCGCACGCATCTTGTGGGCCCCGCGATGGCAGCTGCCGCCGCAGTCAAAGGACACTTTACCGATGTACGAACTTTAATGGGCAAACAATAATATGCAAGCCTTCACGCACTTACGGGCGCTCGCCGCCCCAATTGAGGGTCGCAACGTCGACACCGATCAGATTATTCCGGCGCGGTTTTTAAAAAAGAATCGTGATCAGTTTTATAAAAACTATCTGTTTCATGATCTGCGTTTTGATGAGCACGAAGCACCACGACCAGAGTTCATTCTGAATCATCCGCTGTTTAGCGGCGCACAAATTTTGGTGGCCGATGAAAACTTTGGCTGCGGCTCGTCGCGCGAAGGAGCGGTTTACTGTTTATCAGACTTTGGGATTCGCGCTATTTTGGCTCCAAGCTTTGGCGATATATTTTTTAATAATTGCCTTAAAAATGGACTGCTACCGCTTCGACTTGAGGCAAAGTCTGTCGACCAAGTGCGACAAGCCTTGTTGAGCTCGACCGGTACCAATCTCTCAGAGCGTGAGATCTCGATTGATCTGACGACGTGCACGATACAAGCCCCCGGTCTGGATGGGCAACAGACGTTTACGATGGATCCTTTTTGGCATGAGTGTTTGCTCAAAGGGGTCGATGAGCTCGCCCTAACCTTAAGCTATGCTAACGAGATTGCGCACTTTGAACAGCACCATCGCCGCGCGCACCCTTGGCTAAACACATGAATGATCGAACGATCACCGTACTCGTTTGAGTCGCAGTATCGCGACGCTCATCTTCAGCAAACAACGTGAATTTACACACTATGACATTACCTTTAAGCGGCCTGCGGGTCATTGAACTCGGGCAACTCATCGCAGGGCCTTTTGCCTCAAAAATGCTTGGCGAATTTGGTGCCGACGTGATCAAGATTGAACCCCCTGAAACCGGCGACCCGTTGCGCGCCTGGCGCATGCTCCATGACGGCACCTCAGTCTGGTGGGCCGCGCACGCACGTAACAAGCGCTCGGTCACATTGAATCTGCGTGAACCTGAAGGCCAAGAGGTTATTCGCCAGCTGGCCAAAGACGCAGATATTGTGATTGAAAATTTTCGCCCCGGTGCCTTAGAGAAGTGGGGAATCGGCTTCAAAGACTTGCATGCCATTAATCCAAAACTGATTATGCTGCGCGTATCGGGCTACGGGCAGACAGGCCCCTACAAAGATCGACCAGGATTTGGCGTAATCGGCGAAGCGATGGGAGGCTTACGCTACCTGACGGGCGAGCCCGGACGTCCACCGGTGCGCACGGGTGTTTCAATTGGCGACACGTTATCTGGTCTGCACGGTGTGATTGGTATTTTGCTGGCGCTGCGTCATCGCGAGCAGCAAGGCGGTGTCGGCCAAGAGGTTGACGTCGCGCTCTACGAGTCTGTGTTCAACATGCTTGAAAGCGTGTTGCCCGAATATTCAAAGTTTGGTGCCATCCGCCAACCCTCAGGTGCGAGCATGCCAGGCATTGCACCCACCAACGCTTATTTATGCAAAGACGGCAAATACGCGCTAATTGCTGGAAATGGTGACAGCATCTATAAGCGCTTGATGGAGATGATTGATCGGGCAGATTTAGCAAACGACCCGAAGCTCGCTCGTAACGTCGGCCGCGCAGAGCATGCAGATTTAATCGACGCTGCGATCTCGGCTTACACCGCACAACATTCGTTAGATGACGTCTTAGCCAGCATGAACGCAGCGGGCGTACCGGCTGGCAAAAGTTATGACGCCGCAGATATCGCAAACGATCCGCATTATCAGGCGCGCGACATGATCTTGAACGCCACCCTTGCCGATGGCTCGGTGGTACAGGTACCGGGTATCGTGCC
>CAIZGG010000418.1 GCA_903932425.1 uncultured beta proteobacterium
GTTGGCCTTGCGCATTTTCGACGAGATGAAGCGCTCGTAGTGACCCAGATCCAGGTCGGTTTCAGCGCCGTCTTCGGTCACAAAGACCTCACCATGCTGAAACGGGCTCATGGTGCCCGGATCAACGTTGATGTAGGGGTCGAGCTTGAGCATGGTGACTTTTAGACCGCGCGATTCAAGCAGGGCGGCTAAAGAGGCGGCGGCAATGCCCTTGCCTAACGAGGACACTACACCACCGGTAACAAAGACAAATTTGGTCATGTCATGAACGCCCAAGCGTGCGGCGTATGCAGGAAATTTGAATTATAGCCGCACGCGTGACCTTTGCGGGAACTACGTCTAGACATTGGCGCAAACTTAACGACCGAGCGGCTCTGTGCGCCGCAGCAACCAGGCCAGACCATCACCCTCGAGCCGAGGCGCAAGACGTTTGCGCACCTCTTGGTGATAGCCGTTAAGCCAAGCAATTTCGTCGTCGCGCAGCTGGCTAACCTGGATACAGGTCATATCAATCGGACAGAGTGTCAAGGTTTCGAACTCAAGAAACTCGCCAAATTCAGATTCTCCTGCGCTTTGATTACAAACCAGGTTTTCGATGCGAATCCCCCAGCGACCCGGGCGATATAGGCCGGGCTCGTTCGAAGTAATCATGCCTGGCTGCATTGCGGTGTGCGGGGCTGGCGCGGCGCGGTATGAGATCACCTGCGGACCCTCGTGAACGTTCAGGTAATACCCCACCCCATGGCCCGTACCGTGACCGTATTCGGCCAGACGATCCCAAAGCGGTGCACGTGCAACGGCATCCAGCATTGGTGACGCGACGCCACGAGGAAACTTCAGCCGTGATAAGGCGATCATCGCTTTGAGTACAGCCGTGTAATCATCTTTTTGCGGCTCGGTGGGGGTGCCTACAGGCACAACGCGTGTGATGTCGGTGGTGCCACCCAAATACTGCGCGCCAGAGTCAATCAACAGCAGGCCATCGCCTTTGATTTGAGCGTGCGAGGCCTGAGTCGGGCGGTAATGCGGCATCGCGCCGTTGGCGTTAAACGCTGAAATCGTTCCGAAGCTGCGTGACACAAAGCCCGGCTGCTCAGAGCGCAGCGCAAGCAGACGCTCGTCGATCATCAACTCGTTAAGTGGCGTGACATCACTGCCCACGATCGCCTTTTCGAGCCAGGCAAAAAAGGCGCACAGCGCCGCACCGTCTTGCTCCATGACACGGCGAACATGAGTGAGTTCAAAAGCTGTTTTTTGCGACTTAAAAAAGGTGCTTGGATTGATCGCACGCACAGTGCGCGTGCGCAATCGATCAATCAGGGCGCAGGTCGTGCGCGCGGGATCAAACAGCAAAACGTCTTTTTCGGGTAGTTCGGCCAGCACCTGTGAAACGGCCTCATACGGCTGGACGAAAACCTGAGACTCTGCCAGCAGGTTCGCCAAAGAAGTGTCCACCTTGCCTGGCAGCACAAATAGCTGCGCATCAGCGGGGCCGATTAAAACGTGCGACATAAACACCGGATTAAACGAAACATCACTGCCGCGTAAATTCAACAGCCAGGCAATGTCATCCAGCGTTGACAACAAATGCCACTGTGCGCCCTGCTCATGCATCGCCTCACGCACGCGCGTGAGTTTGTCTTGTCGCGAGGCACCCGCGATATCCACCGGCAAATCACGCACAGCGGCCGTGGGCAGCGGCGGGCGCTCAGGCCAGCATTGTCCGGGCAAATCAAGATCTAGCCTGAGCGTAATTCCCCGAGGGGTCAGTAAATCGCGTAGCGTGTCGCGCGCGGCCAAACCCAACGCACGACCATCGACGGCGACCGTTGAACCCTCAGCAAGGTGCGCCGCCAGCCAACCGGTGTGAGCGGGGTCTGTTGCCACACCAATTTTCATAAGAGTAACGTCTGTGCCGGCCAGTTCAGCCTCGGCTTGTACCCAATACCGGCTATCCACCCAAAGGCCAGCGAAATCCTGCGTAATAACAACCGTGCCAACCGAACCGCTAAAGCCGGTCAACCATGGGCGTACTTGCCAGTAATCTGGCAAATATTCAGACAGATGAGGGTCTGCCGAGGGTACCAGGCAGGCCTGCACCCCGGCGGCCTGCATCGCAGCGCGCAAAGCGGCACGAGCCAGTGCGGGGTTCGTGAGCTGTACGACCGAGGTCAGGTTGCCTGCGATCGTCACTGCGGCGCCGCAGGCTTGGGCGTTCGCAGGTGTTGTGCTGGTCATTTAGAAACGCTAGAAAACTTGGCTTTGAGAACCGCAATAATGCCGGGCAAAATCGACAAGAAAATAATGAACAGAATCACCAGGGTCAGGTTATTACGTACGAAGGGCAGATTGCCAAACCAGTATCCAGCAACTGTCAGGGATACAACCCATAACAAACCACCCGTCACGTTGTATAAAACAAAACGCTTGGGATCAAACCGCGCAAAGCCTGCAACGAAAGGCGCCATGGTGCGGGCCAACGGAATAAAGCGCGCAATGATAATGGTTTGGCCACCATAACGATCGTAAAAGCCTTGGGTATAGGCCATGTGTTTAGCGTTAATCAGACTGGTGCGCGCGATTAACGTCGCACCGAACCAGCGACCGATCGAATAGTTCACTGCATCACCCACGATTGCTGCTGTTGTCAAAATTGCCATCAGTAAATAGATGTCCATCTTGCCCATCGCACACACGGCCCCCGCCACGAACAGCAATGAATCGCCTGGCAAAAAGGGCATAAACACTAAACCCGTCTCAGCAAAAATGATCACGACGAGCAAGGCATAAATCCATACCCCGTGCATCTCGATAAACTGCAACATTGTTTTATCGATGTGCAGCAATAGATCTAACAGCCCAGTAATGAAATCCATACCAAAATCCTTAGTGTGACTAAACGTGATGCAGATTGTAACGAACCCGTTTGTCGCGACCTAAAATATTGACGTGCCGTCTGGCTTGAAGCCACACACGTCGCGCAGCGCGCGGCGCTGGTGCCCGTCGCGCCCAGTAACAGATTGCGCGCACCAAAGCGAAGACA
>CAIZGG010000419.1 GCA_903932425.1 uncultured beta proteobacterium
AAGCAAACACTAAACAGGCATGCGTAAAACGATTTTGCCAACATGCTTATTTGTTTCCATCATGTCTTTGGCTTGCGCCAGTTGTTCAAACGCGAAAACATGATCGACCAAGGGTTTGATACGACCATCTGCAATCGTAGGTAATACTTCGGCTTTGAATTCAGGTAAGAAGGCAGCGCGCTGCTCGGCTGAACGCAACTTGTTTGATACGCCAAACAAGCGCAAGCGTTTTGAATGCAGGGCTAACAGATCAAGCTCGGCTGACAACACGCCATCCACATAGCCCACCATCGCAAAGCGCGCTTCAAACGCCATACAGCGAATGCTTTCTGCAAACACCGAGCCACCCACTGTATCCACCACTAAGTTAGCACCCTTGCCACCAGTCGCTTCCATGACTGGGCCTTCAAAGCCAGAACCGCGCAAGCACAAGGGCAAGTCTAAGCCGTGTTCTTTTAAGCGCGCCAGTTTTTCGGGTGAACCTGAGGTGCCAATGACCTTGGCGCCCATGGCTTTCGCAGTTTGTAGGGCGGCAACACCAACGCCCGACGACACGCCGTGAATCAACAGCCACTCATTTGCTTTGAGCTTGCCTTGTAGCGACAGCATATCGTGCACAACTAAAAAGGTGAGGGGCACGCTGGCCGCTTGCTCAAAATTTAAGTTTGCGGGTACTGGCAGAGCCTCAACGGCGTCCATACAAGCGTATTCGGCGAAGGCACCGCGGCAACGGCCCATGACGCGATCACCGATTGCGATCCCCTTGACCTCACTGCCCAGTGCGCTAACAACGCCTGCGCCTTCCATGCCGATGGGGTTCGCTTGCCCACCCTTATGCAAACCGTGGCCGATCACAAACTCGCCGCGGTTTAGGCTTGCGGCATGCAGGCGTACCAAAATCTGTTTGGGGCCAGGTGTTGGGATATCGACTGTGCGTTGCTCAAGCACCGTTTTGTTTTCAACGGTTTGCATCCAATATGACAGCATTTTTTTACCTTAGGCGTTTTGAATAGGAAAGAGCATACAACTAACTGACAAGATGGTAATCCGATAGTTTGGCTTCATAGGTTAAGCGCCAATAGTCGAGCAGGCTCCAGGGCTGATTGGTGACGATGCGACCCTTTGCGTTTTTGTACCAGGTCGAGACCGAAGGATGGCTCCAGGATAGTTGCCCGAGCAAACTATCAATCTCTTGGTTGTAGCGGTCGTGTACGTCTTGGCGACACTCAACTGAGCGGATCGGTTGGGTCCGTAAGGCCTGGATTAAGCCCATGAAGTAACGGGTTTGGCACTCGGCCAAAAAGAGGGCGCTGCCGCCGTGGCCGATATTGGTATTGGGCCCATACATCATAAAAAAATTCGGAAACTCAGGTGCTGTGATCCCTAAAAAAGCTCTAGGATCATCGTCGCCCCATTTTTGTCTGATCGTGACGCCTTCGCGGCCTTGAATATCCATGGGCCACAGCATACGACCCGCTTGAAAGCCTGTGGCCATGACAAGAATGTCGGCTTCAATCAACGTGCCATCCTCAAGTTCAACGACCTTGGGGTGCACCTGCTTGATCGCACCCGTTTCAAGTCTGACGTTATCCCGCTTAAGCATGCTGTACCAACCCGCGTCACCAAGCACGCGCTTACCAAAAGGTGGAAAATCAGGCACGACTTTTTTAAGTAAATCATCACGACCAACCAGCTCGCGACGAATGTGTTTCATCATGCTTTCGCGCAGACGCGCGTTAAACGCGCTGATCGATTCAGAGCCGCCTTGCCAGGTGGGGTCTATTTTTAGCGCTTCAAACAAGCCATCACCAAAGGCCCAAAATAATTGAAAGCGATACCAGGGGGCATAGAAGGGTACGTTGTTCAGTACCCACTTGGTATCTTCGCTGACCACGCCATCGATGTTAGGTCTGCGCACCACCCAACTACCCGAGCGTTGTAAAACGGCAAGTGACTCAACCTGTGCGGCGATGGCGGGGCCCACTTGTACGGCGCTGGCGCCTGTGCCGATCAAGGCAACTTTTTTGCCTTTGAAGTCAAGCTGGTCAGGCCATTGCGCGGTATGGATGACTTGCCCTTGGTATTGTTCAAGTCCTGGCAGCTTTGGAATTGCAGGGCGATTTAGTTGGCCTACGGCACAGATGACTGCGTTAGCTTGTATATGCTCGACGCTCTCGGCTTTATCAATTGTCTGCTTGCTTGTCTTATTCGTTGCCTGTATCGCCCACGTTTGCGTCGCCTCATCAAACACAGCCGAAGAGACCTCGGTGTTAAAGCGAATGTGTTTGCGAACGTCATATTTATCAGCGCAATGTTCAAGATACGCTTGAATCGCGTTGCGCTGCGAAAAATAGTTTGGCCAGTTGTTGTTTGGCTCAAATGAAAATTGATAAAAGTGATTAGGTGTGTCCACCGCGCACCCAGGGTAACGGTTTTCGTACCAGGTGCCGCCGACCTCGGCATTTTTTTCAAAGATTGTGTAAGGGATACCTTGCTTGCCTAGCTGGATAGCGGCGCATAGCCCTGAGGCTCCGGCACCGATGATGGCGACGTGAATATCGTTTGTCTGCGCGCCTGACTGCACTTCGTTCTGAATGACCGATTGTGCAAGGTTAAGCATGTGTTGATCACTGACTTGCAAGCCCACCTGCTCAAGCAACATCGGAACGTAGGCTTCAGAAACTTGTTCGCCGACGGCGGCGCTCATCATTTGCTGTATGACGAGGCTTGAGGGTTGCGCCATGACTGGAGTGCCGCCATTGTTCATCTCAACCATGCAGGCAGCCATGCGATCGCGGATATCGCCCGCGAGCTCAGGGGGGATGGATTCAAGATGTTCCCAGGCGCCGCGAATATGCGGCGTGATGTGCTCAAGTAACGACAGATCGCCCGTCATGTGAATGAGTGCCATCGCTAACGGGACAGGGTTTGCGCCTTCAAGGCGAGCGCGGATCGAGCTGAAATCTGGGTGCGACATAGGTGAGTAACAGCGTGGTGACAGGCAGACCTCAATGTAACAAGTCTACAGTTTCTCGCTTGAGCTGTTGCAAGTAAAGGTGAGGTAATTGCGGCGGCGCAACATTTCTACGCGGCGCAAGATGCCTTGATCTTGGTCAGTTTTAGTGGAAATATCCAAATATGAATACACCTTTAGTTTGTTGCGATCTGATCGGCGACCTGCCCGCGCTGGCTGCAAAGCGCTGGGGCGAACGCCATGCCTTCACCTTTGAGGATAAAAGTTGGAACTATCAACAGGTCGAGCAAGAGGTCACTCAATTAGCGCGCGCTTTGCAGGTCATAGGCGTTAAAAAAGGTGATCGCGTTGCACTGTGGCTGACGAACAGTGCAATGCTTGAGTGTTTATTATTTGCTGTTATCCGGATTGGCGCGGTTGCGGTGCCACTCAACACTCGCTATCGCACACAAGACTTGGCGTTCACGCTCAAGAATTCAGGTAGCGTGCTGTTAATTTCTGCCGGTCAAAGTGGCCCCGTTAATTTTGACGCGATCCTGCTTGAGGCGTTAGGTCAAGTTGCTATCGAGGCGCAAGGACTGGTGACCTCAGAGGCAGTGCCAAGTTTGAAGCGTGTGGTCATGATGGGTGACTCAGCGATTCCAGGGGCGCTGAGTTGGGAGCACTTCACCGGACTTGGTGTGTTGCGCAGCTCGAAACCTCTCGACCAGAACAATACAAACAGCACGAGCAGTGCACGCGATGAGCAGAGTCACGAAGAGTTACGCGCGCAGCAGTTGGCTGCCTTGCAGCCTCAATCAACCGATACGGCCTTAATCGTCTACACCTCGGGCACCACCGGCAACCCGAAAGGGGTGCTGCTCAGCCACAACGGTATGCGCTTATGTTTTGATCGTGCGCAAGCGATGCAGTTGCAGGCAAGCGATATCCAACTGACTTACTTGCCTCTCTTTCATGTGTATGCGATCAGCTATTCGATGATTATGTCGTTTGTGTGTGGCGGTGCACAGGTAATCATGAGCGGTTTTCAGGTTGATCAGGCGCTTGAACTGATCGCCAAGCATCGGGTCACCATCGTGCATGGCTTTGACGCGCACTTTAATGACTTTATGCTGGCCTTAGCTAAAAAGCCGTCTGACATCAGCAGTTTGCGCTTTGGTACCTTGACCGTTGGTGCTGATTCAACGATTGAGCTTGCCCAGGCCGCACAAACCAAAGTGTGCCCAACCCTATCGGGTTATGGCGTAACCGAATTATGGGGCGGGGTGACCTTAACCCCGCAAGACGCCAACCTAGAGCAGCGCTGTGCGGCGAGTGGCTACCCCTTGCCCGGTGTTGAGTTGCGTGTCATCAATCCTGAAACCCAACAAGCCGTTGCAACAGGCGAGGTGGGCGAAATACAAGTGCGGTCGTACAGCCGCATGATCGGCTATCACAACCAGCCTGAGGCAACCGAGCACGTGTTTGACGCTGACGGTTGGTACAAAAGTGGTGATGCCGGAATCTTGCGCGCCGACGGCCATGTGCGCTTTGTGGTCAGGCTAAAAGACATGTTGAAAGTGGGTGGCGAAAACGTTTCACCAGCCGAAATTGAAGGCTTGATTGCAGCCTTGCCAGGGGTGGAATATGTAGCGATAGTGGGTAAGCCTGATGAACGCTTGTCTGAGGTGCCGGTTGCCTTTATTGTGAGCGCGCCGTCGGGCCCAAAGCGGGCAGAGCAAATCATCAGCCACTGTAAAGGCAAGATTGCAAGCTTCAAAATCCCGGTTGAGTGCTATTTTGTTGAGGCCTTGCCTATGACGCCAACCGGAAAGATTCAAAAAGAATTACTGCGTACGCGCTTGCGTGCAATGCTTGGCAACCAAAATGAAGGATAAGAACCATGGACTCTGTCACCGCAGACGGTTTAAAGCAACTTTTAAATAAAGAAGGTATCAAAGACACCTTGGTGTCGTACTGTCGAGGTGTCGATCGTCGCGAATGGGATCTGGTGCGCGAGGCCTACCACTCAGACGCCTATGACGACCATGGCGGCTACAAGGGCAACGTTGACGGTTTTATTGAATGGCTTGAACGTCGACATCAAACGATCGAGCAATCGATGCACTTTATCGGAAACTGCAAGATTGACTTTTTAAGTGATAACGTCGCAGTGGCTGAAACCTACTGCGTGGCATATCAGCGTTACGGCCACGAAGCCCTTGAGACGATCAAGCTATGGCTCGGTGACGAGCCTTTGCAAGAGGGCAAGAAGGTTGTGGTTGAGCTCCTGTGTCGCTATGTTGACCGCATGGAGTGCAGGCAAGGTGTCTGGAAGATTGCGAGTCGTATCGTCGCAATCGAAGACGTTAAAGCCGCCCAGCAAGTTGATCGCCTGCAGCCGATATGGGCCTTGGCTAAGCGCGATCGCTCGGATGCCTTATGGCAGATGCTTGGAGGTTCAGCCGACGCAAAGCCTTAATTTTCTGTACCATGCTTGCTAGGTCATGATGAGCAAATTGTAAACACTCAGTTTGTGGTTTCGCCACCATGCTGGTTAGGCTCTTATTATCAAATTTCGACAGTTCGGTTTCATAAATTATTAAAACAATCAGGAGATTTCAGTGGATTTAAAACTAAAGGCTAAACGTGCACTCGTGACCGGCGCCTCGAAAGGGATCGGTAAGTCGTGCGCACTGGTGTTGGCGCAAGAAGGATGCGAGGTTCTGCTGGTATCGCGCGATGGGGCCGCCTTAAAAGAGTTGGCCGCCGAGATCAAAGCAGCGACAGGCGTCAAGGTTGACTATTTGTCAGCAGACTTAAGCGCAAAGGGATCAGCAAAGACAGTCAGCGACTGGGCAGGCGAAATTGATATCTTGGTCAACAACGCGGGCGCGATCCCCGGTGGTGACTTGTTGACCGTAGACGAAGACACTTGGCGCACAGCCTGGGATTTGAAAGTTTTTGGCTACATTAATTTGTGCCGTGAAATTTATCGCAAGATGAAAGCACGCCATGCCGGAGTGATCGTCAATATCTTGGGCGCAGCAGGCGAGCGTCTGACCTCTTCTTATATTGCAGGCTCAACCGCAAACGCTGGCTTGATGGCTTTTACTCGCGCTTTGGGCGGCAGTTCGCATAAAGACGGTATTCGTGTGGTCGGTGTGAGCCCTGGCCCCGTTGCCACCGAGCGCTTAACTAAGCTGTACAAGCAGCGTGCTCTTGCCACGTACGGCGACGAGAATCGTTGGACCGACATGGTATCTGGGATGGCCTTTGGTCGTCCGGCTACACCTGAAGAGATTTCTTATACGGTCGCCTTCGTTGCCTCAGAGCGTTCATCGTATACAACCGGCATTTACATTACCATTGACGGCGGCCTGGCCGCAGCCAATTGATTTTTTTATTGACCTGCTCACCAACTGGCGGGTAGGTCGATTCGATTTAAAAGCTGACTGATTCAACAACGACACAATTAAGGAAGACAAGCATGAATAACGATGATCTGTACCAAAAAGGAATGGAAGTTCGCCGCAGCTTACACGGTGAGGCAAGCTTCAAAAAATCCAACACGGTCACTTACGGCGATCCGTTGATGACAAACTTTATCAAGGTTGCAACCACCTCGGTGTTTGGTGCGTTGTGGGCTCGCCCCGGCCTTGATTTAAAAACCCGTGCGCTTGTGGTCATGGTGTCAGACGCCTGTACGGGTCAAGAAGCTGAGTTGCACATTCACATGATCTTCGCCCTCAAGCAGGGCTGGACAGAAGAAGAAATTACCGAAGTCTTGCTGCAATTGATGGGCTATGTCGGCGCACCTAAAATTCGCGAAGCCATGCTGATTGCGGTGAAAGTGTTCGCAGAGTACAAGGCAAGCCTGAAGTCTGCGAAGAAGGCGCCTAAAAAAGCTGCTAAGAAAGTCGCCAAGAAGGCTGCTAAGTAGACAACCTAGTCATCAACGAAGCCGCGCTGACGCTGCAATAGCTTGGCCTCTGGTGACCATGCTTTGCGCCGTGCGCCTTAGCTAGACTAAGAATGACAAAAAAAGACCTCAAACAGTGCTGTAAATGTTTGAGGTCTTTTTCATGTTTGGAGCATGGGATTTCGAGATGGTTGACGTTGTTCGTTGTAATGCCTTCGCCCCAGTCAACCCCTCTGGGCAGTAGTGCAGGGCAAAGGATGAGGTCGCTTATGTATTTGTGAGCGGCCCATCCTAGCCAACGCAAGGCACTTAATACCCCGTGTTGCCAGTAGGCGCATTGGGCACAGCAGGTGTCCAGCCAGTCAAACGACCGACTTCAGCTTTGACAAAGTTTGACATCGCAGCGCGATCATTGACTAGCATGACCATTTGAAAGCCTTGATCAATATAGCGTTGTGAGTACTTCGAACTACCCGTGTGCATACCTGCTACAACCTTATGCTTTTTGCATAGTTCAAGCATGCGATTGACCGTTGCTACGTGCAAGGGTTCGTCGTTATCCATCACCGGGGGCAAGCCTAAGGCTAGGGCTAAATCGGTTGGTCCGATGTAGGCACCATCAAGGCCTGGCGTTGAAATGATTTCTTCCATCTTCTCGATACCTTCGGGGGTTTCGATCATGACGATACACAGCATTTCTTTGTCAGAATGCTTTTGGTAGTCAGCACCGCTATACATAAACGCACGATTTGGGCCGTTACTGCGCATGCCTGTTGGCGGATAGCGGCAGGCGGCGACAGCACGCTCGGCTTCTTCGCGATTGCTGACCATCGGTACGATCACGCCATAGGCGCCAGCATCAAGTACCTTCATGATCATTGAGGGCTCGTTCCATGGCACGCGCACTAAGGGTGTGACATTGGTGGTTGAAATCGCCGTAAGCATCGGCACGACGTCTGAGTAATCAATGCAACCGTGTTGCATATCGACGCAAAGCCAGTCGACTCCGGTGTGAGCCATGACTTCTGCCGAAAAACCGCTTGGGATGGAAAGCCAGGCACCAACCGTGGTTTTGCCTTCACGCCATAATTTTTTTAGGTTGTTCATACGCATAGCGAGTTCTCCTTAAATTGTCTCGTGTCTTAATATAGCCTTGTTTGGATTTTTGTACCTAGTCGAAGCCTGGTTTAGATTTTTTCTGGCATGCTTTTTGCATGAACTGGTCTATTGAAAATAGCATCAACATTGGAAGCACAACATGCATATCGTCACGATTTCAACCGGCAAAATCGCAAAACTGCACATTGAAGGCGATGGGCCAGGTCGTCGCGTGAACAGCGCAATTCACAAGCGGCCAGTTAGTCAGCAGACAGATCCCGTGTCGATCTATGTTGGCCTGCTAGGCTTAGAGGGCGACCAGCAGGCCGATCGCAATGTACATGGTGGGCCAGATAAGGCGCTGTACTGTTACCCCATTGAACACTACGCCTTCTGGGAAGACGCGCTAGCCAAACAAGGCAGCGATCTTTGTCCCTTACCGCACGGTTTTTTTGGTGAAAATTTAACAATAAAAGGCGCTCTTGAGAACGATGTATTTGTTGGCGATATTTGGCGAATGGGCGAGCTTGAGTGTGTGGTGCAAGAACTGCGCAAACCGTGTTTTAAGTTTATTCAGAAGATCGGCTTTCAAGAGGCTGGCGCTATGATGGTGCGTACGGCACGCAGTGGCTGGTATTTAAGCGTGACGCAGACTGGTACTCTAAAGGCGGGCGATACGATCCAGATCGAGGCAGGCCCACGCAAGATCAGTATTACTCAACAAAATGCCTTGCTCAAGGCAGAAAGGCGGCTGTAATTCGACGATTTTTGTTGACACATGGACGCTACCCATTAGAGAAAATATATTGCTGGCTTCGTGTTGACGGTTAAAACACAGAAAGCGCTAACGCGCTTGCAAAAAAAGTACCCAGTTCTTCACTTTGATCCAGGGCAGACTGATCAAGAGTCTTGGCTCGCAGAATCTGTTCTTTGCTTTGTGCGTAGGTTAAAACGACCTTCGATTCAGTGACCTTTTTCAGTCTCCAGCCCATTGCAATCTTTTCGAGTTGTCTCAGAGCACCTTGTCCGTCACTGCCGGCACAGATCACCGCAGCGTAAGGTCTTCCGTTGAGTTCGTCGAGCACTCGATAAAAAGTGCGATCAAAAAAGTCTTTCATCACTCCACTGAGCGATCCAAGCATTTCAGGCGCAACAAAGATAAAGCCGTTCGCTTCACGTAGTTGCTCCTCCTGAACCAGTTGCGCTTGTCGCAAAATGACTGTGATCTCTGGTTCTGCGCAAGCACCTTTCGCGACGGCCTGCGCGATTTGCTCAGCGCCGCCGGTGACAGAGTGAAAGATGATGAGAAGTTGTTTCATCTTTTTGCGGTAGTGTCTGATTGTTTAAGGCGAGGGCGCAGTTCGAAACCACAACCCACGCTTGAAGCAACTGGCTGCGAAAAATCCGATAGACACAGTGGCTACGACGTAATGTAATTGTTGATAGCCAGCTAAAAACGCAGCCTCGGGCGTTTTGCCCGCTGCTAACGCATTGGCTTCACCATGATCCACTAACCAAAGCCAACAGACGGCGCCTGTGACGATGCCTAGCATTCGAGTCAGCACGGCAAGGCTGCCAGCGACACCCCGTGACTGGGGCGGTAAGTCAGCCATCATCCAGTCAGAATAGACAACTTGAAAAAGCCCGAGGCCGGTTCCTTGTATCGCGATGCTAAGCACCATAAACAGAACTGAAACCGAAGATGACCACAGACATATGGCTAGTAGCCCCAAGCAGCATAAGCAGGCCGCAATAAATCCGGTTTGATTGAGTCCAAAGCGTCGCACGAGCGTTGGGGTGGCCGCGGCCCCCGCTAAGCCACCGACCGCCCAGGCAACCAACAAGGTGCCGCTCGGCGCAGAGCCCCAGTGCAGTACGCGAATCAGGTAATAAGGCAAGATCAACGGAATTGAAAAGCTGCATAACTGAATGATGACGCACGAGGCGTTGACCCAACCAAAGTTTGAATTGCTGCTTAGCGTATTGAGCAGCAATCGCATGGTTGAAAGCGATTCGGTCTTTTTTATGGTGTCGCGTGTGCCGTGCACCCCGTGTTGTAAGCGTGGGTTGTAAAGCGCCAAACAAGCCAACGCAACCAAAACAATTGGTACACGGATCCAATAGACGCCGGTCCAGCCCATCCAGGCGATGCTGAAGCCGCCAACAAGGGGCGCAGCAACCGTCGCCAAGCCTGCCATGCTGCCATACATGGATAAGGCGCGAGTGCGTTCATGCTCGGCGTAAAGAAAAGTGACAAGCGCCGGCCCACACGACAAAATTAAGGCAGCTGAAACGCCTTGTAAAAATCGCGCGACCAGCAGCCAGCTATAAAACGGCGACACTGCACAGAGCGTAAAGGCAATGGCACCCAGCACTAAGCCGAACCTAAACACTCGTAAATGCCCAATACGATCGCCAAGTGCGCCAAACCATAACACTAGGCTGCCGTAGGTGAGTACGTAGCACAACGCGACCCAACGGATGGTTTGCGTTTGAATTTGAAACGCCGCCGATATCGCGGGAAAGGCGACATTGACGGCGAAATCAAGCGGACCGACCGAGGCACCTAGCCCCACGGCCACGACTGCGAGCAAGTTCAGAAGAGAAGGCGCTTTTGCTGACTGCAAATCATTAGGGTTCGACACGCTTGACGCTTACTCTACCTTCGCGCCAGACACCTCGACGACCTTGGCCCATTTGGCAGTTTCAGCGGCGATGATTTTGCCGAAATCGGCCGGAGTCCCTGCAATCGATACGCCACCCAACTCGGCCAAACGCTTTTGCATGACTGGGTCTGCTAGCGCCTTGTTGACTTCAGCGTTCATCTTTGCAATCACCTCGGGCGGTGTGTTTTTAGGCATTCCGATTCCAAACCAAGCGGTCGCCTCGTACCCTTGGACCGTTGCACCAACGGTTGGCAGTTCAGGTGCAGAGGGCTCGATACCTTCAGAGGTTACGCCCAACGCACGGATACGCCCACCTTTGATGTGCACAACAGAAGAGGGCAGGTTATCAAAAAATACCTGAACCTGACCGGCGGTAAGGTCAATTAGGGCAGGGCCCGCACCTTTGTATGGAACGTGCACCATGTTGCAGCCCGTCATCGCTTTAAACAATTCACCGGACAAATGGGTGGAGGTTCCATTTCCCGAAGAGGCCATGTTGACCTTGCCGGGATTCGCTTTGCAATAATCAATAAACTCAGCCACATTTTTGACCGGCAGCGCATTGGTCACCACCATGACGTTTGGCGTGCGCACCAGGCCTGCGACCGGAGCAATATCACGAATAAAGTCAAACGACAGATTTTTGTATAACGATGCATTGATGCCGTTCGCTGGGTTGACCAACAACATGGTGTAACCGTCGGGCGCCGCGTTGATCACCATTTCAGTGCCAATGTTGTTTCCTGCGCCTGGTTTGTTTTCGACGATCACCTGTTGGCCGATGGTTTCGGAAAGTCGTTGCGCCATGATTCGGGCGAGCACGTCAGTGGTGCCGGCAGGTGGATAGGCCACAACCCATTTAATCGCGCGGGTAGGGTAATCAGCCGCCCATGTTGCGCTTAAGGTGGACGTTAACGAAAAAAAGGCTAGGGCAAGAACGCGTGGCAGAAGTCTCATGTTTTTTTCCAAGGAACGGGTAACTGAATATATCCCGTTTGGCGAGCGGTTGGGCTAGTTTTTGGCGGTTTTCTGGTTAGGATCGGGCAAATTGTGTAAGAGACGCTCGAGGCCAAGGCCGCGCGCAAGCGTCGCAGCTCCGCTGGCTTCGCTGCGCCGCAAAAAAATCAACAGTAATTCGCCGTTGACTCATATAATTTGCCTGTTAGCCAATCGATTGAGTGAGAGAACCTGAGATGCGATTTCTGACCTGTGTGCCACGAGTTCTTTTTTTGGCATTGCTATCGGTGCAAGTGCTGTCGGCCGGCGCCAACGAGTTGACCATCGGGCTGGCTGCACCGATTACGTCACTCGATCCTCACTATCATAATTTGACGCCAAATATTTCGATTGCAAAACAGGTCTTTGAGCCTTTGTTTTTGACCGATTCTTTTCAGAACCTCAAACCTGGCTTAGCTGAAAGCTGGCGAAATATCGATCCGCTCACTTACGAGATCAAGTTGCGCAAAGGGGTGAAATGGCACGACGGCTCGCCTTTTGTGGCAGATGACGTGCTGGCGTCATTTAAGCGTATCCCTGACGTACCAAACAGCCCAGCCTCGTTTGCGTTGTATGTGCGTCAGATCACTGAGGCCACCGCGCCAGATGCTCATACGCTGATACTGAAGACAGCCACGCCTTATACCGGCTTGATACGCGATTTGAATTCAGCACAAATCGTACCGAAAGCGATCGCTGAATCCGCAAAAACTGAAGACTTCAACAGTGGCAAGGCCATGATCGGCACAGGTCCTTACAAGTTTGTTGAATACAAGCCTGGTGACCGTGTTGTGTTTGCCCGTAACGATGATTATTGGGGCGGCAAGGGCGACTGGACAACCGTGCAGATGCGCATGATCGCAAACAACGCGGCCCGTGTTGCGGCGTTGCTTGCGGGCGATGTGCAGATGATTGAAAACGTACCAACGCCTGATGTGAAGCGTTTATCAGGCAATAAAGATTTGGCGATTGCCCAGGCGGTATCGAATCGTATTATTTATTTGCATATGGATTCCAACCGCACTAAAAATTCGCCGTTCGTGCGCACAGCTGATGGCAAGCCCATGGAAGACGCTAATCCTCTGACCGATGTTCGGGTGCGGCGTGCGATATCAAAAGCCATGAATCGCGACGTCATCGTCGAACGTATCATGGAGACGGTTGCGGTACCCGCTGGTCAACTGATGGCCGAGCAATTTTTTGGTACTAGCAAAAATCTACCGGTCGAAAAATACGACCCGGAAGGGGCAAAAAAACTTTTGGCTGAGGCGGGTTACCCCAACGGTTTTCAACTGACGCTGCACTCACCCAACAATCGGTACATCAATGACGAAAAAATTGCTCAGGCGGTTGTACAGTTTTTAACGCGCATTGGAATTGTGACCAAGCTTGAGACGATGCCTTCGAATATTTTCTTTTCGCGTGGCTCGAAACTTGAATTTTCGTTCATGCTTGCGGGCTGGGCCTCAGAGAGCGGCGACCCAAGTTCTCCGTTAAGGTCTTTATTGGGTACTTATGACGCGGCAACCGGCAACGGTGCCACTAATCGAGGTCGGTTTTCAAGTCCTGAGTTAGATGCGTTGACGAGTGCCGCTATGATTGAGATTGATGAAGCGAAGCGTGGTGCCAAACTAGCGCTCGCAAGTGAAAAGGCGATGGAACTGATGGGTATCGTCCCGCTGCACTATGAAGTGTCTGTGTGGGGGACCAAAGCAAACCTGACCTACGCAGCGCGGGCAGACCAGTACACCCTTGCACACGAAGTGAAGATTAAGAAATAATGTTTGTCTTCATCATGCGACGTCTGTCGCAGACGGCCTTAGTCTTGCTTGTGACGTCCTTGCTGGTCTTTGCGGGGTTGTTTGTTGTAGGCGACCCTGTCGAGATTTTGATTAGCCCCGATGCCGATCAGATTGAGCGAGACCGTGCCCGCGTTGCCCTGGGCTTAGATAAACCGGGCTGGGTTCAGTATCTGCTATTTTTAAAAAATGCAGTGAGTGGTGACCTCGGTAAAAGTTTTGTCTACGGCCGCCCTGCGCTTGAGGTGATCTTTGAGCGCATGCCTGCAACGCTTGAGCTTGCTACGGTGGCTATGCTCATTTCGATTTTTGTTGGGATTCCACTAGGCCTTTACGCAGGTCTGAAGCCTGAGAGCAAAATCTCGAAAGCGATCATGGCTATTTCAATCGTTGGTTTTTCGTTGCCAACGTTTTGGGTCGGCTTAATGCTGATCATGTTGTTTGCGGTTCAGTTGGGTTGGTTACCATCAACAGGGCGCGGCCCCACCACAGAATTTTTGGGGATGAAGCTTTCGATTGTGCATTGGGATGGCTTGAAATACGCCATTCTCCCTGGCATCAACCTGGCGCTCTTTAAGCTGAGTCTAATTATCAGGCTGACTCGCGCGCAGGTGCGTGAGAACGTATTACTCGATTACATCCGATTTGCGCGTGCCAAGGGTCTGCGCAAGACGCGCATCCTTGGTGTGCATTTATTAAAAAACATCATGATCCCGCTGGTGACTGTGATCGGGCTTGAGTTAGGTTCGGTCATTGCCTTTGCCATTGTGACTGAGTCGATTTTTGCCTGGCCCGGTATGGGTAAGTTGGTGATTGATTCAATCTTTCAACTTGATCGCCCAGTGGTTGTGGCTTATCTGATGATTACTGTCTTGATGTTTGTGATGATTAACCTGGTGATCGATATTTTGTATTCGATACTTGATCCGCGTGTGCGTTTAAGCGCAGCTAAAAATTAACGGATAGGCTGACTCATGAACGCATCCTCCTCTGCCGCTTCTTTTGCGCAAGACACACCTTGGCGTCAGTTCGTCAGAGATTTTTCGCAATCCCGTATCGCTTTGTTTGGTCTGGCGCTGTTAGTCATCGTCTTGCTGTTGGCAATTTTTGCGCCATGGCTTGCTCCGCAGAACCCTTACGACTTAGCCAAGCTGGATTTGATGGATTCGCGTTTGCCGCCCGGCTCTGAGTCAATGTTGGGCTCGACCTTCGTGTTGGGTACCGACGGGATGGGGCGCGATATGTTCTCTGCCATTTTGTATGGCTTGCGAGTGTCGTTGATGGTTGGCGTGATTAGTGGTGCGATTGCGCTAGCGCTGGGCGCCGGTTTAGGCGTCAGTGCGGCCTTTTTTGGTGGGCGCTACGAACAAATTTTTATGCGAATCGTGGATATTCAGTTGGGCTTTCCGGCAATTTTGGTAGCACTGATTTTGATTGCAGTACTAGGCACCGGTATTGAGAAGGTCATTATCGCGCTTGTCACTGTGCAGTGGGCCTACTACGCCCGCACCGCAAGGTCAGCGGCCTTGGTTGAGCGTAACAAAGAGTACATGGAGGCCGCGCGTGGCCTCGGCTTGCCAACCTGGCGGGTGCTGCTAAAACATTTAATCCCTAACACTTTGCCGCCATTAATTGTTGTGGGCACCGTGCAAGTCGCGCACGCCATCGCTCTTGAAGCAACTTTGTCCTTCTTGGGTTTGGGTCTGCCCATCACAGAGCCCTCTTTAGGGTTGCTGATCGCCAATGGTTACGAATACATGTTGTCGGGTAAATATTGGATTTCGGTCTATCCGGGTGTGGCGTTATTGCTGACGATTGTTGCGATTAATTTGGTTGGTGATCAATTACGTGATGTATTGAACCCGCGACTCGCACGCTAAGCGTTCACCTGACTTATAACGTTTTACACGGCACCTACGCACTCTTGTTCTCCTCTCGCTTGATGGATCATTCACTACAAACGTATGTCACTTTTAGAAATCACTTCGCTACGTACTGAGTTTTCGACCCGCCTTGGCTTGCTGCCGGCGGTTGATGACGTCAGCCTGCAAGTGCAGCCCGGCGAGATCTTGGGCTTGGTGGGCGAATCCGGCTCGGGTAAATCAGTGACAGGCTTTTCAATCCTAGGTCTGATTGATGCGCCTGGAAAAATCACGCAGGGCAGTATCCGCTTTGAAGGTAAAGAACTCGTTGGCGCGAGCGAAGAGGCTTTGCGTCAATTGCGCGGCGATCGTCTGGCAATGATTTTTCAAGATCCGATGATGACGCTCAACCCGGTGTTGCGTGTCGATACGCAAATGATCGAAACGTTGCAAGCGCATCGCTCAATGTCGGCTGAGCAGGCACGCGCGCGCTGTCGTGAAGTATTGCTGCAAGTCGGGATTGCCTCGCCTGATGAGCGTCTGAAACAATATCCGCATCAGTTTTCAGGTGGGATGCGTCAGCGCGTCGCTATTGCGATTGCTTTGTTATTGCGCCCGGCGCTAATTATTGCTGATGAGCCCACCACGGCTCTTGACGTGACGGTGCAGGGCCAAATCTTGTTTGAGATGCAGCGCTTAACGCGTGAAACCGGTACGGCTTTAATCTGGATCACGCATGACCTGGCCGTTGTGGCGGGCTTGGCACAACGTGTAGCCGTCATGTACGCCGGTCGTATTGTTGAAAGTGGCCCGGTTGAGCAGGTGCTGAACGCACCGCTGCATCCCTATACACGCGGCCTGCTAGATTCGGTTCCTGCAAACAATGCCCATGGGCAACGCTTGCATCAGATTCCGGGTATGACGCCGTCGCTGGTGAATCGCCCGAAGGGCTGTGCGTTTCGTAATCGCTGCAGCTTTGCGGGCGAGGATTGCGCAGTCGACCCTCCGGTGCGCGAGTTCGCTGATGGAAGGCTCGTACGGTGCGTACGACCGCTGCTTGAGGTTAAGTCATGACAACAGTTCCACTGCTTGATCTGCGTAAGGTGAGCAAGCGTTTTACGACTTCGCAAGACATGATCGAACGCTTTGCCTCTAAGCTCGGTCTGGCTGCCCCCGTACAGACGGTCTACGCGGTCGATCAAGTGTCGTTTTCAATTGCCGCAGGCGAAGTGATTGGTTTGGTGGGTGAATCGGGCTGTGGCAAGTCAACCCTCGGCCGCGTGATTGCTGGGCTATATTCAGCAAGCGAGGGCGAGGTGTTGTTTGAAGGCAAGGCCTTGCAGTATGCGCCGGGCATACGCCCTAAAATCCAGATGATTTTTCAAGATCCCTTTGCTTCGCTGAACCCGCGTAAACGTGTAGGTGAGGCGATTGTTGAGGCGCCGATCTCGCACGGTCTACTTCCAGCTAGCCAGGCAAAAGAGCAGGCTGCGCACTTGCTTGAACAGGTGGGCCTTGATGCCTCCTACGCCAGACGCTTTCCGCATCAGTTTTCGGGTGGCCAGCGGGCGCGTATTGGTATTGCTCGCGCTTTGGCTGTTGAGCCCACTTTGCTGGTGTGCGACGAAGCCGTGGCCGCGCTTGATGTATCGATCCAAGCGCAGGTGATTAATCTGTTTATGGATTTGCGCGAGCGCCTTGCCTTAACCTATTTATTTATCAGCCATGATTTAGGGGTTGTGCGTCATATCGCCGATCGCGTTGTGGTCATGTACTTGGGGCGTGTGGTTGAAGTCGGCCAAACCGGCGAGCTTCATGACCGTCCCAATCATCCTTACACTCAGGCCTTGCTTGCTGAGGTGCCAAGGCTTGATCGTCGCAATATTGCCTACACACCCATAAAAGGTGAGATCCCGTCGCCACTCAACCCGCCAACCGGATGCCATTTTCATCCGCGCTGCCCTCATGCAAAGCCCGTGTGTGCCGAGCAAGCACCCGCGTTGCGTGAATTATCTGCCGGTCACTGGTCTGCCTGTCACTTAAACGACTGAACTGCAGTCGCTTTAAGCGGTTGCGGCTTTGCCTGTCCTCTACAGTCTTCTAAGCACCATAAAGAGGCATTTTAATGTTGCGACGCACCATTAAGGGTCGATCTGCTTGCGCCAGACTGGCCGCTAAGTGCTGGCGCTAGCCCCGCAAGATCGCCAGAAAAGCCGGCCAAAAAAATGCTGGCATAAAAATTGCTCTACCCGTCTCAATACTGACTTCTCAACGAGGCGCATCATCATGGGCAAGGACTATAAGTTTTCTCTTGGACAACATCTGGCCGCTGATTTCAAGCGCCGTCGTTTCTTACAAACGTTTGGAGCAGGGGCAGCGTTAGCTGGCGCATCATCGCTCTTAGGTGGGAACTTAATTGGTGAGGCTCATGCTGCCGAAGAGCCTAAGCGAGGAGGTTCAATCAAGTGGGGGCAGATCGTTGCGCCTGATACGCTCGATCCGCATTTCACTGGTTCGCTTGCCGCGATCAAAATCCACAACAATATTTACAACGGTTTGTTGAAAGTGGCTTATGACGGCAAAGCAGTCACGTTTGTGCCAGATTTGGCTGAAAAATGGGATATGACCGATGAAAAAACCCACATCTTCAAAATCCGACCCGGCGTAAAGTTTCACAATGGCGATGCGTGTGATGCAGAAGCGGTCAAGTGGAGTATCGAGCGCGTTAAAAACCCAGCGGTTGGCTCGCCCCATGCCTGGATGGTGACCGATTTAGAGGGCATCGACATCATTGATCCGCTTACTGTGCGCGTGCGTTACAGCAAGCCCTTTGCTTTTTTTCCGGTCGCTATGAACGGTGCGACCGGTCGTGCAGGCACTATCGTGTCACGCTCTGCCGTTGAAAAGTACGGCAAAGATTTTGGTCGCAATCCCGTCGGTACAGGCCCTTTTAAGTTTGTGCAGTGGCGCGAGAATGAAATGATTGAGTTGGCGCGCAACCCTGATTACTTTGAAGCGGGTCTGCCCTATCTGGATAAGATTCAGATCGTATTGATCAAAGAGCCAACGTCAGCCGTCGCTGCCTTGATGTCGGGTCAAATCGACGGCTTGGATGCTTGCCCCTTTCAGTTTATGAATCAGTTGCGTAGCAACAAAAATCTAAATGTGTACGGCGAGATCGAAGGTAATTACTCGTTCTTGGGGATGAATAACAAACGCGGCCCATTTACTGATGTGAACTTACGTCTCGCAGTAGCCTTTGCGATTGATCGTGATGTGCTAGTGAAGCAGGGCTATTTTGGCGACGCAAAGGCCGCTTACTCGTTGATTTCACCTCCGATGACTGCATTTTATGATCCTGATATTGCCAAGTCAGGCAGGGGGCAGTTTTTTGATTTGAAGCGTGCGCAAGAGTACCGTGCAAAAGCCGCTGTGCAAGGCGAGATTAATCCAGTCTTTATTGCCACTGAGGCCTTTACTTCAAATGGCGGTAGCGGCAGTCGCAACGCACAATTGATCATCCCGATGCTCGCAAAAATCGGTATCAAAGCCAAGCTCGAAATTATGGATCCTGCAGTGCTGACCAAGCGTCGCAACGCCGGTGATTTTGATTTGTACGACGAAGCCTGGCAGGCTGACTTGGATCCCGATGAAACGATCCGACCCGAGTGGTTGACGGGTAAGCCCTGGAATTACGTTGGCTACAGCAATCCAAAGTTTGATGAGTTGATTTTGAAAGCGTCAGAGATCGTTGATGTTCCCACCCGTAAGAAGCTGTATTACGAGGCAGAGGACATCATGATGCAGACAGATGCGCCCGTAGCAGTGTTGGCGCATACCGCGGTGTACAAAATATTCAATAAAAAGGTACAGGGCTTTAAGTACGTGCCAGTTGACCTGATGAATATGCACACAGTCTGGATCAAGAGCTAATCCTTTGGCAAACGCATCTCTCAAAAAGGTTCTGCAAACCCTGTTGGTATTGTGGATCGTCTCGGTCGCGACGTTTTGGTTTTTAAAACTCGCGCCGGGCGACCCAGTGACTCTGCTGTTGGGGGCAGAATACTCACCTGAGGCGTACGCCAGACTGACTAAAGAGCTCGGGCTCGATCAATCCTTGGTTGTGCAGTATGCGAAGTGGATGGGAAATTTCGTCCAGGGTGATTGGGGGCGGTCCTACATCACGCGTGCAGACATCTTTCAACTTGCGGTGATGCAAGCTTTGCCCGTAACGCTTTGGCTGTCTGCCCTGGCCCTGATTTTTGCTTTGGTGGTTGGGGTGCCCGCGGGGATGGTTGCGGCACTCAATCGTGGCGGGCCCATTGACTGGATCGTGTCCTCGCTGTCAGTGCTTGGTTCTGCGTTTCCGAGTTTTTATCTAGGCATCATCTTGATTTGGGTGTTTGGTGTCGGCCTGGGCTGGTTTCCGACGATGGGTTTTGTTAGACCCTGGGAGGATCTCGCTGGCGGCCTACATCATCTGGCGCTTCCCGCGATTACGCTTGGTTTGTATTACGCCGGATTGATTTCGATTACCACGCGTGCAAGTTTGATTGACGTGATGGGGCAGCCTTTCATTAGCGCAGTGCGTGCGCGCGGCGAACCGATGTCGCGCGTCGTGGGTGTGCACGCTATGCGTAATGTGTTGATGCCGCTCGTCACCGTGATCGGTTTGCAATTAGGTGGCTTGCTACGCGGTGCCGTGATGACCGAGGTGGTCTTTGCGGTGCCGGGGCTTGGCATGATGATCACCACAGCGGTGCTCAGTCGAGAATATGCCGTTGTGCAAGCTGGCATTATTTTGACGGCCTTGTTTTTTATTGTTGTGAATCTATTGGTCGATCAGGCTTATCAATTTTTAGACCCAAGGTTACGTAAGCGGTAGGTTTTTTCTAACGCCGGTCGAGCATTTTTTCTGACATCAGCCCTCGTGGGCTCTAGCTTAAGTTCAAGCTTTCTCAAACCCTAAAAGGTTTTAGTTTAATGGTTGATATATCCGTTTCTCGTGCTTCGGCATCTCATAAAAGCAGCACTTGGGTGAAGCGCTGGTGGCAACCGCTGCGTCGCCAGCCAAGCGCGCTGGCGGGACTGTCAATCGTGGGTGCCTATATCGTGCTGGCGGTGTTTGCCCCCCTGTTCGCCACGCATGATCCGATTCTGCAAGACTTTGCTGTGGCGCTGCAGCCTCCGAGCTTCGAGCATTGGTTGGGTACCGATTCGTTTGGACAAGATGTTTATTCGCGAGTGCTGTATGGCGCACGTCTTGCCCTATGGATCGGCTTTGCTTCTGTATTTTTAGGTTTGTTGGGCGGAATGTCTGTTGGACTGATTGCAGGTTTGGTGGGAGGCCGCCTTGAGTGGGCGCTGATGCGCTTGGTCGATTCAATCTTGGCTTTCCCCGAAATCATTTTGGCGATGGCTTTTATCGCAGTCTTGGGTCTTGGAATTGAAAATCTGATTTATGCGTTAGCAGTCTCGTTTGTCGGGCCCTTTGCCAGAATTGTGCGTTCGGATGTCTTGCAAGTGAAGGCCTTGCCCTTCATTGAAGCCGCGCAGTTGATGGGCGTTCCAACCTTTCGAATCATTTTGCGCCATTTGATTCCCAACGTCATGTCTTCGCTCTTGGTGCAGGCGGGTATTCGCATCAGCACAGCAATTCTGTTGGCGTCTGGCTTGTCGTTTTTTGGAATAGGAGTCGTTCCACCTACGCCAGACTGGGGCTTAATCATCGCAGAGGGGCGCGGCTTCATCACGATGGCGCCCTGGATCTCTGGCTTTCCTGGGGTAGCGTTGGCCTTGTTGCTGATTGGCCTGACCTTGTTAGGCGATGGTTTGCGTAATGCCCTGAACCCAAGTTCGGAGGGACGATGACCGAGGCCTTGCTTCGTATTAACGGTTTGACCCTACGTCGTGGCAGCGCAGCAGTGCTGGATGAAGTGTCTTTAACCCTGCTCAAAGGCCGTACCCTTGGCCTGGTCGGAGAATCTGGTGCCGGCAAGTCGACCCTTGCTATGGCCATTATCGGTTTGCTCATGGCCCCCGAGGTGCAGTTGTCTGGAAGCATGTTGTATCAGGGGCAGCAACTCGTTGGTTTGTCAGACAAGCGATTTTCGCAATTGCGCGGTAAAAAAATTGGTCTCATCTTTCAAGACGCAACGACTTCGCTTGACCCGTGTTTTACCATCGGCGAGCAAATTATTGAACCGCTTCGCAGGCATTTAGGTTTAAAACGCGATCAGGCTCTTGAACGGGCAGTTGAGCTATTGGATAGCGTCGGGATCCCTGATGCGCGCTCTCGTTTGTCAGCGTATCCTCATCAGTTGTCAGGAGGAATGCAACAGCGTGTCATGATTTCGATTGCGCTGGCGTGTAGTCCTGAGCTTTTGATTGCGGACGAGCCCACAAGTGCGCTAGACGTGACTGTGCAAGCGCAGATTATGGATTTGATTTTGCAACGCGTTCGCGCAACTGGCGCAAGTGCCGTGATCGTTCTGCATGACCTGGCCTTGACCTCGCAGGTCTGTGACGACGTAGCAGTGATGTATGCGGGGCAAATAGTCGAAACGGGTCCTGCGCACTTGGTGCTTGATCAGGCGCTGCATCCTTACACCACAGGATTGCGTTCTTGCGTGGTTGAATTTGATTCGTCTGAATTGGTTCCGTTGCCAGGTACCGTACCGTCGCTCAACGAGATGCCCAGTGGGTGTCGTTTCTCCTCGCGTTGCGCCTATGTGCAACCCAAGTGTTTAGACGCACGCCCACCACTTGAATGGGTCGACGGTCGCTGGGTGGCCTGTTGGCAGCTTGCAGCGATACATCCCAAGGCGACGGTCTAATGAATATTTTTCAATTATTGGATGTCGAAAAATACTACGTTGTCGGTCGAACAGCGGCAGGTGAGGAAAAGCGCCTGAAGGCCTTGGATGGTGTCCGGCTTGAAATCCGCGAGGGCGATACGGTTGCCCTAGTGGGTGAAAGCGGGTCGGGCAAATCAACCTTGGTTCGGTTAATGCTCGGCCTTGAGCAACCGACTAATGGTCGCTTGTTTTTTAGGCAAACCGAGTTGCGGCAGTTTGATCGTCAAACTCGGCAAAGCTTTGCCCGTGAGGTGTCCTTTATTTATCAAAACGCGCGAGGCTCGATGAACCCCCGCATGCGGGTCGGCGATATTTTGGCTGAGCCCATGCTGTTGTTTGGCTTGTGTAAAGAGTCAGAGGCTCGCGAGCGTGTTTGCGTGCTGCTTGAAAAAGTCGGATTGTCAGCGAGCATGATTGATCGCTTTCCTGCAGAGTTGTCGGGTGGTCAGGTACGCAGAGTCGCGGTGGCACGGGCGCTAGCGTCAGAGCCGAAGGTGATTATTGCCGATGAGTGCGTTGCAGGGCTCGATGTGTCGGTGCAGGCACAGCTACTGAATCTTTTGCGTACTTTGTGCGACGAGATGGGGTTGACCTTGGTTTTCATCACGCATGACCTTGGGGTGGCTAGCTATCTGTGTAAACGAACAGCTGTGATGTACTTGGGCTGTATTGTCGAGCAAGGGCCAACGCTTGAGTTGTTGACTAAGCCTTTGCACCCTTACACCCGCGCCTTGACCGAGTCTTTTCCAAGTTTTGAGCGTCCGTTAAAGGCCGCCTTATCGGGGGAAATCCCAAGCCCAATCAACTTGCCTCAGGGCTGTAGGTTTTCGACGCGCTGTGCAGACGTCAAAGACGCCTGCAGGCTAAAAGACCCGCCTCTGGTGTTACAGCCAGACGGTCAGAGAGGGGTGGCGTGCTTGTTTCCATTAGCGGTGTCGGTTGAGAGTTCACTTGAGGTAACATAAACTCATCGACAACAATAAAGGAGTCAGCAGCCATGGGTCATACTCTCGAACAATTTGCTAGCCAGTGCCACGATTTTCTTAAAAATAATCCCGGGCCCGTCGGACGTCAAAAAGTGGCGGATGCACTGAAAGACGTGTTGGTTGATGAGGCTTTTATTGCAAAACACCTGACCCCAACCACCGGCGAGCGCGAAATTATTTATCAAGACCCTGAGTTGGGTTTCTGTATTGTGGCCCATCACTATCTAGGCCCAAAAAGTTCTGATCCGCACGACCATGCTCATTCATGGGCGATCTATGGACAGGCGCGTGGCACAACTGAAATGCGTGATTATCAAAAAATTGAAGAAGCCAGCGTCGACAAGCCAGGCAAAGTGAAGGTCACCAAATCCTATGCACTGACCCCAGGCATCGCGCACGTGTACAACGAAGGCGACTTACATGCACCAGAACGCAAAGGCTCGACAAGCCTGATCCGCATTGAAGGGACAGACATGTCGAAGGTTAAGCGCATGAAATACGAAGTGGTGTAAGTTTTGCGAGCTTATTGAGGTTCAAAGCCGGCGTCTTTCACGACTTGTTTCAGAAAGGGCCGCGTTTTTGCCAGGTAATCTTGAAATTCTTGAGGTGAACTTGCGATGCCGGTGTAGCCATTGAAGTGAACATACTTCTCATTGAAATCCGGCGTTTGCATCACTTCAAGTACATCGCGGGCGATCTTGTCAACGATCGGTTTAGGTGTGCCCGCTGGGGCCGCCATCATCATCTTAAAACTTAAATCTGTCTGATCGAACCCCATCTCGGTGAGGGTTGGTACTTCTGGAAACATCCAATTCCGTTTAGTACCGTTGGTGGCCAGGGGCAGTAAGGCTTTCGCCTCGATCTGCGGTCTGGCTAAGTGGGGTGGTAGCCAGGCGCTATCAACCCGCCCGCCAAGCATGTCACTAATAATTGGCACCATCCCGTTATAGGGGATGTGGTTCATCTTATAGCCACCCGTCAGGCCCCCTAAGATTCGCATACGAAACTCGGCGGGGCTGCCGACCGCCTCAGAGCCAAAGGTCACCTGTCCTGGCTTTGCCTGCGCCATCGCCAACAAGTCTTTTAAATTGCGAATGTTGAGGTCTGGCCTCACAACCAAGAAGGCTAAGCCTTCAGCCAAGCGCAAAATCGGTTCAAAGTCGGTTTCAGGATTGTAGTTCAGGCCCTTTTTTAGCAGCGGATTCACGATGAAGGCCGCATCGCTTGCAATAAAAACGGTGTAACCGTCAGGCTTACTTTTTGCGACATAGGCAGCGCCTACAGCCTCAGAGCCTCCTGATTTGTTTTCAACGACAACAGACTGTCCCCATTTTTTTTCTAAACGGCTTGCCAAGGCTCTGCCGAGTAAATCGGTGATCCCGCCTGGTGTGTACGGCACTACGATTTTGACGATTTGAGAGGGGTAGCTGGCCGCAGGCTCAGCGGCTTGCGCGCTGTGCGAGGTGCCCAGGGCGGTCACAAGCGCGAGCAGTGAGAAGAGTCTATTTGCTTTCATCGATGTCTCAGTCAGTTTGTTAGGATCCGGTTTGTTCACGATGGATGATTGGCGTTGGATCCCGTATTGTGGGGATTAGATTACTGCGTTTTTTAGAAAGTGCAAGATGTGACTGGCGCGTTCAGGCCGAAAGTCCAAAATGTGATTTGGCGTTGCTTGGCCGCAGATCTCAAGCAAGTAGGTCGTCGTGCTGCAGCGCCGCAAGAAGTAATGTTTGCTGCGAGAAATCAATATTGCGTCGCACTGTCCCGTGCGACTTGGGTATCCATCAAAATCCGTTTAGACTA
>CAIZGG010000420.1 GCA_903932425.1 uncultured beta proteobacterium
AGTGTGTCGCCGTAGCTAAAACCACCCACTGCAACGAGGCCCTTGAAACTAGAAAGATCAGCAGTACCAGCCTGCAAATCAGTCATGTGCACGTCAACCGCTTCAAAGCCGGCTTTATCAAAGGCCCAGGCCATTTCAACCTGACTATTGCACCCCTGCTCGCGCAAGATCGCAACGCGCGGGCGCGCGCCCTTGCCAATATAAGGAGCAGCCACATCTTGTTGAGGATCAAACTGAACGAGTGGCGACATCCCCGGGTCTGTTGCGTCGGTCCAGGTATCTAGCTCGGCTTGCGCGCAAGCCGGGTTATCGCGACGCATGGCGATGCGGTAACTCACATCACTCCAGAGCGTGCCAAGCTCGGCACGCGGACGAGACCAGATGCGGTTGCCATCGCGAAACACTTCGAGTGTGTCGCTGTTGTTAAGCGACCCAATGACATGCGAATGCGTCGACAGACCAGCAGCCCGCAACACTTGCATGACGGCATCGCGTTCAGCAGCTGGCACTTGAATCACCGCACCGGCCTCTTCAGAGAACAAGGCCTTGAGTGTCAATTCATTACGCTGTACCGCAACTTGTGCGGCGCGAATATTGTAAGCATCCCAATCTTGCGCGTTATGGTCATAGCACAACATATCGATATTGAGCGACACGCCGGTGTGACCGGCGAAAGCCATCTCGGCAACCGTTGCCAACAGACCGCCATCAGAGCGATCGTGATATGCCAGCACGATGCCAGATTGGGCTAGCGCGCGAATCGTCACGAAGAAGGTACGCAAGGCTTGCGCATCGTCAATATCTGGCGTTTGCTCACCCAATTGATTACACACTTGGGTCAGAATCGAGCCACCCATGCGCTGCTTACCACCGCCAAGATCAATCAAAATCAAACTGGTTGGGCCAACGTCAGTGCGCAATTGCGGCGTCAAGGTGGTGCGCACCTCTTGCACCGGCGAAAATGCTGTCACGATTAACGAAACGGGTGCAATAACTTTGCGCGCTTCGCCGTCTTGCGACCAACCCGTTTGCATCGATAACGAATCTTTACCAACCGGTATCGACAGGCCAACCTCTTGGCACAGTTTGCTCACCGCAGCAACGGTGTCATACAGCGCAGCGTCTTGCCCAGGCGCGCCACACGCTGCCATCCAGTTGGCAGACAGCTTGATATCTTCAAGGCATGCCACGTCCGCTGCGGCGAGGTTGGTTAAGGCTTCACCGACGGCCATGCGCCCTGAAGCAGCAGCATCGATCACGGCAAGCGGCGTGCGCTCACCCATTGCCATCGCTTCACCGCGTGTACCGTCATGATCCGCCAAGGTCACAGCGCAATCAGCGACAGGCACTTGCCAAGGCCCCACCATCTGATCACGACTTGATAAGCCACCCACAGTGCGATCACCAATCGTAATCAAAAACGTTTTGTTTGCAACGGTGGGATGCTGCAAGACGCGTGTCACGGCGTCATCAAGCGTGATGACGGTCAAGTCTAGCGGCGCGGTCTGGCCAGGCAAACGCTTCACCTCACGCGTCATGCGTGGTGGTTTGCCTAAGATGACATCGATCGGCACATCAACAGGGCGCAAGTCTTGCTTGGCTGTGAGTTGATCTAAACCGGGCAAGCCCTCTCCGTTTAAGACGGTTAACTGACGAGCCTCGGTTGCCACGCCGATCACCGCGAAGGGACAGCGTTCGCGTTCAGCGATCACTTTGAAGCGCTGAAGGTCTTGCGGCATCACGGCCAAGACATAACGCTCTTGCGACTCGTTACTCCAGATCTCGGCCGGTGACATGCCGGATTCTTCGAGGTGCACACGCTTAAGTTCAAACGTTGCACCACGACCAGCATCGTTCACAAGCTCGGGAAACGCATTAGATAAACCACCAGCGCCCACATCATGAATCGCCACGATCGGATTATTCGCACCTTGTTGCCAGCAGCGATCAATCACCTCTTGGCAACGGCGCTCAAGCTCTGGGTTACCGCGTTGCACCGAATCAAAATCAAGCGCCGCGGTGTTTGATCCCACCGACATGCTTGAGGCCGCGCTGCCGCCCATACCAATGCGCAAGCCTGGCCCGCCCAGCTGAATCAACAAAGCACCGGGCTGGATCACATCTTTTTTAGTTAAGCCTGCATCGATGCTGCCTAAGCCGCCCGCAATCATGATGGGCTTGTGATACCCCCAACGCGTGTCAGCGGTAGATTGTTCAAACGACCTGAAATAGCCGAGCAAGTTGGGGCGACCAAATTCGTTATTAAACGCGGCTGCACCCAACGGGCCCTCGATCATGATGGATAAAGGGCTTGCAATACGATCAGGGCTACCGTGATGATCGGCCTCGTAGACACGCGGTGCGTCGTCAAAGCGAAGATGTGAAACCGTGAAGCCAGCCAACCCCGCCTTAGGCTTGGAGCCTCTGCCCGTGGCGCCTTCGTCGCGGATTTCGCCACCCGCCCCAGTTGCCGCACCTTCAAACGGGGCAATCGCGGTGGGATGATTGTGCGTTTCGACTTTCATGATCGTATGCACAAGCTGTGGCTTAGCGGCGTATACACCACCTTGCGCCCCGCCTGGCAAGGCAGCCTGAAACCGCAGCGCTTCGCCGCCCTGCATGATGGCTGAGTTATCTGAGTAGGCCACCACCGTGCCCAAGGGCTGCGCCGCATGGGTTTCACGAATCATGCCAAATAAGGTCTTATCGGTGGGCTTGCCATCAATGACCCATTGCGCGTTAAAGATCTTGTGACGGCAGTGCTCGCTATTTGCCTGGGCAAACATCATCAACTCTACATCGGTAGGGTCGCGGCCAAGCTCTGTGAATGATTGGGTCAGATAGTCGATTTCGTCATCAGAAAGCGCCAAGCCTAAAACGGTATTCGCCTCGAGTAAGGCTTTTTTACCTTGCGCCATGACGTCAACGGTGCGCATCGGTTTGCCCGGCAACGAGGCAAACAGTGCCTGGGGATCAAAGCCCGCGTCGACAACAGTTTCGGTCATACGATCGTGCAAACAATCGGCAGCCTGCGCAAGCATCGCAGCGTCAAGCTTTTGCGTTTTTAACCAAGTGCGCTCAGGGGTCAAGACGTAACGGATGCCACGTTCGATGCGCAGCACGTTTGCAAAACCACAATTGTGTGCAATATCAGTAGCCTTGCTAGCCCAAGCAGAAATCGTACCCAAACGCGGAATCACCCGCAAAATCAAATCAGAGGCTTGGGGCTCTTGTGCCGCCGCCTGTGGCCCGTAATCAAGCAGCTGACTCAGGCGCTGCTCGGTGGCCGAATCGGGCGACTGCGCACACCAGACAAAGTGCTCAAAGCGCGCCGCAATGCCAGCGATCGGCAAGCCGCGCGCCTTGAACTTGGCAAGCAAGCGTTCTTGACGAAACTGGGACAACACAGAAGAGCCGAGCACATGCAGGATATGAGACACAGTCAGGACCAATTAGCGGTTAATTTGGGGCAAAATACTCAGCAACACCACGAGAAAAAGCGGCTAAAGCTAGGGGAAAACGCCTATTTTAGCGCTCATCGAGACATAAAACAGCCGAGACCCTTGGGTTCGTTGCTATGATGCGCAACGATACAAATCACACTAGAGGATACCCAAATGTCAATCACGCGACGTAACCTACTCGCTGGCCTTGGCGCCGGTGCAGTTGTCATGGCGGCTCCTTTGCGCAGCGCCTGGGCGCAATCCAAGGCAGAGTTTTCATACAAATACGCCAATAACCTGCCACTCACGCATCCCATGAATGTGCGCGCCAAAGAAATGGCCGATGCCATTCAGGCCGAGACCTCTGGGCGCGTTGAAATTCGCATTTTCCCAAGCAGTCAGCTGGGCTCAGACACCGATATGTTGAGCCAGGTTCGTAACGGCGGCGTTGAGTTCTTTACCTTGTCGGGTTTGATCCTGGCAACCTTAGTACCAGCCTCCTCTATTACCGGCATCGGCTTCGCTTTTAGCGACTACGACGCAGTCTGGAAAGCGCTTGACGGCGACCTCGGTGCGCATGTTCGCAAAGAGATCGGCAAAGCAAACCTGGTTGCCATGGATAAGATCTGGGATAACGGTTTTCGCCAAATCACCTCGTCAACGAAGCCAATTCAAAGCGCCGACGATTTAAAAGGCTTCAAGATTCGCGTGCCCGTGTCGCCACTTTGGACCTCGATGTTCAAAGCATTTGACTCGGCACCTGCTTCGATCAACTTTAATGAGGTGTACAGCGCCTTGCAAACTAAAGTGGTCGACGGTCAAGAAAATCCCTTGGCGATTATCGACACAGCGAAACTAAACGAAGTGCAAAAGTTTTGCTCAATCACCAATCACATGTGGGATGGCTTTTGGTTCTTAGCAAACAAACGCGCCTGGGAAAAACTGCCAGAAAACATGCGTGCGATTGTTGCTAAAAATATCAATGCGGCAGGTATGAAAGAGCGTGCTGACGTTGAGGCGATGAACGCTGGCCTGCAAAAAGGCCTCACTGAAAAAGGCATGGTCTTTAATCAAACTAAGCCGGATTCTTTCCGTGATCGTCTGCGCCAGGGTGGCTTTTACACCGAATGGAAAGGCAAACTGGGCGACGAGGCCTGGTCGATGCTTGAGCGCTACAGCGGCAAGCTCGCTTAAGCTCAACGCTCGTGCGCTGGCGAACAGAGTTTTTTCGCCACATGCTCACTCCGGATGCCTCGCTGGTCAAAAGCGACATCCGGATTTTTATTTAGGTTCTCGCTTTTATGATGTAGATCGTCGATTTTTGCCCTCGATTTTCATTTAAGTTTTCGAAGATACAACAATGACCACTGAACTCACACTTCCCTCCAGCCCCCTCGTGTCGCGACTATTGAAACCCATCGAATTTATCAGCGCGGCGCTGATGACCGTCATTGTGGTCATGCTGTTGGTTGGCGTGGTGTCGCGCTATGTGTTTTCGCTGCCGATCGTCTGGATTGATGAAGTCGTTTCAATTTCGTTTTTGTGGCTTGCCATGCTGGGCTCGGCCATCGCCATGTATCGCAATGAGCACTTACGCTTAACGCTGTTTTTGCAAATGATGCCCGAACGCTTGCGGGGTTTTGTGCATGCGGTGGCACTTGTGACGATTGTTGCGTTTCTGTTGGCGCTTGTCACACCTGCGATCGAATACGCCCAAGACGAATGGTTTGTGACCTCACCTGCCCTTGGCATCCCAAATAGTTTTAGAGTGTCAGCGCTGGCCTTCGGGATTTTGGCAATGCTTGGGGTATTGATCACCTATGCCGCGCAAACGGTCACCAAGCTCAACCTGTTGGGCGCCGTCGTTCTCGTCAGTGCGTTTGCGGCGCTCTGCTGGGTAGGCTCAGCGTGGTTGACTTCGTTTGGCCTGTACAACATTCTGTTCTTTTTAGTCATCTTGGTCGCCTTATGCCTGGTTGCAGGCGTACCAATTGCTTTTTGCTTTGGCGCAGGCGCGCTGTGCTACCTGGCCTTCTCAACGACCGTTCCGTTGATGGTGGTCATTGGACGTATGGACGAAGGCATGTCAGCCCTCATCCTGGTGTCGGTACCAATCTTTGTGTTGCTAGGCTGTGTGCTAGATGCCACAGGCATGGGTAAAGCGATTGTCGACTTCTTAGCGTCGCTACTTGGGCACATTAAAGCCGGCATGTCTTACGTCTTACTTGGCTCGTTGTTTATCGTGTCAGGAATCTCGGGCTCAAAAGTGTCGGATATGGCAACTATTGCGCCGGCCTTGTTTCCTGAAATGAAACGTCGCGGGCACAAACCGCGCGAGATGATTGCCCTGCTAGCGACCGGTGCCGCGATGGCCGATACGGTACCGCCAAGCATTGTGTTGATTGTGCTGGGCTCGGTTGCAGGGGTCTCGATTGCGGGCTTATTCCAAAGCGGTGTCGTGATTGCAGGCGTATTGTTGCTCGCCTTGGTAGGCTTAGCGCGCTGGAAAGCCCGCCACGAGCAACTCGATAACGTCAAACGTTCAACTTTCAAAGTGATCTGGAAGGCTTTGTTGATTGCGGGCCCGGCCTTGGTGTTGCCTTTTTTAATCCGCAGCGCGGTGGGCGGTGGCGTGGCAACCGCCACTGAGGTTTCGACGATTGCAGTGCTCTACGCCATGATTATTGGCCAAGTGTTGTACGGTGGCCTTGGCTGGCGCAAGGTGTATGCGATGCTCGTTGAGACCGCTGCCTTGAGCGGCGCAATCTTGCTGATCTTGGGCACGGCCTCAGCCATGGCCTGGGCCATCACGCAAAGCGGTGTCGTGCAAAGCTTGTCACTCTTTTTAACCACCCTGCCCGGCGGGATCGCCGCCTTCATGGTGGTCACGATCCTGGTGTTTTTAATTTTAGGGTGCTTACTTGAAGGCTTGCCAGCTATTTTGATCTTGGCGCCCATCATGTTTCCCATCGCTAAAAAACTAGGGATCCACGATATTCACTACTCAATGGTGGTGGTGACGGCGATGAATATTGGCTTAATGATGCCACCAATCGGTGTGGGCTTCTACGTTGCGTGCCGCATCGGCGACGCCTCGCCTGACGATGTGATGGGTGCGATCTGGCCCTACATCATCGCCTTGATGGTTGGGTTGATTGCGATTGCGGCCGTACCGTGGTTTTCGACGGTGGCGCTGTGAAATAAATGTTGTGATCGTTGCATCTCAACGATAGCTCTCTCGTACATCCGTTTCTTATAAAAAAACCGCACTCTTCAAAGTTTGAACTGACCCCATAAAGTTGGACACTGTGCTGTCGCAGCACCAGGGCAAAGTTGCACACCCCAGCGCTTTGACAAACTACTTCTTTTTTACCGGAGGCAAATCGGTGCAATGACCTTCGGCGGCCTCGGCGGCTAGCCCAACTGATTCACCAAGGGTTGGATGTGGATGAATTGTTTTACCAATATCCACCATATCAGCCCCCATTTCAATTGCTAAGGCAACTTCACTGATCAGGTCGCCTGCGTTGGTACCCACAATGCCACCACCCAGGATCTTATGGGTTGCCGCGTCAAACAACAGTTTGGTAAAGCCCTCGTCACGACCATTCGCAATCGCACGGCCAGACGCAGCCCAGGGAAACAGCCCCTTGGTGATTGCAACGCCCTGCTGCTTGGCCTGGTCTTCTGTTAAGCCCACCCATGCGACCTCAGGGTCGGTGTACGCCACTGAAGGGATCACCCTTGCATCAAAATAGCTCTTTTGACCGGCAGCCGCTTCAGCCGCAACATGACCTTCGTGCACGGCTTTATGCGCGAGCATGGGCTGACCAATCAAATCACCAATCGCAAAAATGTTCGGTACATTCGTGCGCATTTGACGATCAACTTCAATAAAGCCGCGCTCGCTCACTAAGACACCAGCTTTTTCTGCACCGATTTTTTTACCATTGGGTGTGCGACCAACCGCTTGCAACACCAAATCGTAGCGCTGCGCCTCTTTGGGTGCACCCGCACCTTCAAAGGTGACGTAGATACCATCTTTTTTAGCGACTGCGCCAACCGTTTTTGTATTGAGCATCAGGTTATCAAAGCGATGGGCGTTTTTCTTTTGCCAGACTTTGACTAAATCGCGATCTGCACCTTGCATCAGCCCGTCTTGCATCTCGACCACATCCAGACGCGAACCCAACGCTGAATACACCGTACCCATTTCAAGGCCGATGATGCCACCACCCACGATCAACATCTTTTTGGGGATATTGCGCAACAACAGCGCACCCGTTGAATCGACCACACGCTCATCGTCGGGCATAAACGGTAACTTCACCGATTGACTGCCAGCCGCAATGATCGCCTGACTAAATTCAATCGTCTGCGCACCCGAAGCTGTTTGTACTGAAACGTGATTAGGGCTCACAAACGAACCTACGCCCGTAACGACCGTCACTTTGCGAGCCTTGGCCATACCTGCCAGGCCGCCAGTCAGCTTGCCGATCACACCGTCTTTAAACGCGCGCAACTTATCTAGATCAATCTTTGGCTTACCAAATGAGATGCCGTGGTCGGCCAAGGCTTGCGCCTCTTCGAGCACCGCCGCTGTGTGCAACAAAGCCTTTGAAGGGATACAACCAACGTTTAAGCAGACGCCACCCAGCGTTGAGTAGCGCTCAACCAACACCACGTTCAAGCCAAGGTCGGCAGCGCGAAAGGCTGCTGAATAGCCGCCAGGGCCGGCGCCCAAAACAAGCAAATCGAACTTACTGTCGACCTTACCGTCGTATTTTGCAATCGTTAAAGCTGGCGAAGCGTTTGAGGCACTACTACCGGCGGCGCCCGTTGATGCTGTGTGGCTAACTTGGGCGGCTGGCGTCGCAGAAGCTGAGGCCTGACTGGCGGGATGAGCACCCACCGATGCTGCAGCCGGCGTTAAACCCAGCGAACTTGCACTCGACGTCGAGGCGCCCGACCCTGTTGCGGCACCCTCGCTGGCCTCAAGCTGCAGGATCACAGACCCTTGCTTAACCTTATCGCCAATCTTCACCAGCACGGCTTTGACGACGCCGCTTTGACTAGAGGGGATCTCCATCGACGACTTATCGGATTCAACGGTGATCAGGCTTTGCTCGGCCTTCACCGTATCGCCAACCGCCACCAACACTTCAATCACATCAACCGTATCAAAGTCACCGATATCGGGAATTGGAATATCAATCAATTTGCTCATCTCGATCCCTTACAGCGCGATACGACGGAAATCCGCCAACAGACTGCCAAGGTAGGCGTTAAAGCGTGCGCCTGCGGCGCCATCGATGACGCGATGGTCATACGACAACGAAAGCGGCAAGGTCAGTTGTGGCACAAACTGCTTGCCATCCCAGACCGGCTTCATATAAGACTTTGATACACCCAAAATCGCGAGCTCTGGTGCGTTAATGATTGGGGTAAAGTGCGTGCCACCAATACCACCAAGCGATGAAATCGACATACATCCACCCTGCATTTCAGCAGGTGCAAGCTTGCCATCACGGGCCTTTTTGGCGAGTTCACTACTTTCAGCGGCCAGTTGCAAAATACCTTTTTTGTCGGCATCGCGAATCACCGGCACAACCAGACCATTTGGGGTGTCTGCTGCGAAGCCAATATGAAAATATTGCTTCATGACCAAGTTATCGCCGTCAAGCGAGGCGTTGAATTCAGGAAATTTCTTAAGCGCCGCGACAACAGCCTTAATTAAGAACGCGAGCATTGTGACTTTGATGCCCGACTTTTCATTCTCTTTATTTAACGTCACACGCAAGGCTTCGAGCTCAGTGATGTTCGCTTCGTCATTATTTGTGACGTGGGGAATCATCACCCAGTTGCGGTGCAAATTGGCGCCCGAAATCTTTTTAATGCGTGACAAAGGCTTGGATGTGATCTCACCAAACTTTGTGAAATCAACTTTGGGCCAAGGTAACAGGTCAATTCCGCCACCGAGCGAAGCGCCCGAGGCAGGCGCAGCACTCGCGACACCACCCGCCAAAGCTTGCTTCACAAAGTTTTGAACGTCTTCTTGAACAATACGCTCTTTTGTACCCGTGCCCTTCACCAGAGTCAGATCAACTCCAAGCTCGCGTGCAAACTTTCGCACCGAAGGTGAGGCATGCGGCAAGCCAGCCGTTGAGCTTGGCAGCTCAAGCTTGCCAGCAGCAGGCAGCGCTGAAGGGACTGAGGCAGCTGTTGCTGCAACGGCAGGTGCCGAGGCCACAGGCGCCACGCTAGCAACTGCAGACGAGGCACTTGCCGGCGCGCTTGCATTCGCAACTGCTGCTGGCGCAACGGCCACCGCGCTCACTGGCGCAGCACTTTGAGCCGCAGCACTTGCTGCAGCAGAACTGGCTGCTACTGCAGGCGCTTGAGCACCGCCAGGCGCAGAGGCTTCAATGCTTAGCATCAAACTGCCCTGCTTAATCTTATCGCCCACCTTTACCGCAATCGCTTTCACAATACCGGCAACAGAAGTGGGGATTTCCATTGAGGCTTTATCAGACTCGACCGTAATCAGGCTTTGCTCGGCTTTGACTGTGTCGCCGACTTTGACCAAAATTTCAATCACTTCAACGGAGTCGAAATCCCCAATATCTGGAACTTCAATAGCTGTGATGTTACTCATAGTGGATCTCTTTAATTAAGCGTATTGGGGGTTGGCTTTATCGGGATCAATGCCGTATTTTTTAATGGCCGCTGCCACTTGGCTAACCGGCACCGTGCCTTCGTCAGCCAGCGCACGCAACGTTGCCAACACGACGAAGTGCCGATCAACCTCAAAGTGTTCGCGCAGTTTTGAGCGAAAATCCGAGCGGCCATAACCATCGGTGCCCAACACTTTATACGAACGACCCTTTGGCATGAACGGACGAATCTGATCAGCAAAAAGCTTCATGTAGTCAGTTGACGCAATAATGGGGCCTTCTGTTTTTTCTAACAGGCTGGTCACATAGGGCACTTTCGCTTTTGTCGTTGGGTGCAACATATTGTGTCGATCGCAGTCCAGGCCATCGCGACGTAGCTCAGTAAAGCTGGTGACGCTAAAGATATCAGCCGACACACCCCAGTCTTTTTCAAGCAACTCGGCACCGGCCATCACTTCGCGCAAAATCGTACCTGAGCCAAGCAACTGCGCCTTAATCTTGTTTTTGCCGCCTTTCTTCAAACGATACATACCGCGAATAATCCCGGCCTCGTCGCCCTTGGTCAACCCAGGCTGCGCATAATTTTCGTTCATTAACGTCAAGTAGTAATAGACGTTTTCTTGATCTTCGATCATGCGCTTCATGCCGTGCTGAATAATCACAGCCACTTCATGCGCAAAGGTTGGGTCATACGATACGCAATTTGGGATCGTCGACGAAAAGATATGGCTATGGCCATCTTCGTGCTGCAGGCCTTCGCCATTGAGCGTAGTGCGCCCCGCAGTACCGCCTAACAAGAAGCCACGCGCTTGCATGTCACCAGCTGCCCAGGCCAAATCGCCAATGCGCTGGAAACCAAACATCGAGTAATAGATGTAGAACGGCACCATGATGCGGTTGTTCGTCGAGTACGAGGTTGCTGCCGCAATCCACGAGCTAAACGCACCCGCCTCGTTGATACCCTCTTGCAACAGTTGCCCATCGGCAGCTTCGCGGTAATACATCACCTGATCTTTATCAACGGGTATGTATTTTTGGCCTTCGGGGGCATAGATACCGATCTGTCTGAACAAACCTTCCATACCAAAGGTACGTGATTCGTCGGCCAAAATTGGCACCACGCGTGGCCCGATCTCTTTGTCGCGCAAGACTTGGTTCAACACACGCACAAAAGCCTGTGTGGTTGAAATCTCACGACCTTCAGCGGTGGGCTCAAGCACGGGGCGAAGCACTTCAAGCAAAGGCGCTTTAAGGTTTTCATCAGCGCGCGTACGACGCTTAGGCAAGTAGCCGCCCAACGCTTTGCGACGCTCGTGCAAGTACTGTATTTCAGGCGAGTCTTCAGCCGGCTTGTAATAAGGCAGTTCTTCGAGCTTGCTATCAGGCACAGGGATGTTGTAACGATCGCGAAATTCGCGAATCGTGTCGATGTCTAATTTTTTTTGCTGATGCGACGGATTTTTAGCCTGCGCAATGTGGCCTAAGCCATAGCCTTTAATCGTCTTGGCCAAAATCACAGTGGGCTGACCCGTGTGTGATGAAGCGGCAGCAAAGGCTGCATACACTTTATGGGGATCGTGACCGCCGCGATTCAGACGCCAAACATCTTCATCGCTCATGCGCGAGACCATCTCTAACAGCTTCGGATGCTTGCCAAAGAAATGGTCGCGCACAAACTTACCGTCATTGGCTTTGTAGGCCTGATACTCACCGTCGACAGTCTCTTCCATGATCTTGCGCAAGATCCCTTCTTTGTCGCTTGCGAGCAAAGGATCCCAATAGCCGCCCCAAATCATTTTGATGACGTTCCAGCCGCTGCCACGAAAATCGCCTTCAAGCTCTTGAATGATTTTGCCGTTGCCACGCACCGGGCCATCTAAGCGCTGCAGATTGCAATTGATCACGAAAATCAAGTTATCGAGCTTTTCGCGCGCAGCCAAACTGATCGCACCCAATGACTCAGGCTCGTCCATCTCGCCATCGCCGCAAAATACCCACACCTTGCGCTGACTTGTATCTGCGATCCCGCGAGCATGCAAGTATTTTAAAAAGCGCGCTTGATAGATCGCCATCAAAGGCCCTAAGCCCATCGACACCGTTGGAAATTGCCAGAACTCTGGCATCAACTTAGGATGTGGGTACGAAGACAAACCCTTGCCGCCCACTTCTTGGCGAAAATTGTTCAATTGATCTTCAGTTAAGCGCCCTTCTAAGTAGGCGCGCCCGTAGACGCCAGGCGACGAGTGACCTTGGAAGTAGACCAAGTCGCCACCGCGTTCGGGGGTGTCTGCATGCCAGAAGTGGTTTTGCCCGCAACCAATCATCGTGGCCAGCGAGGCAAACGACGCAATGTGACCACCGAGGTCACCGCCATCGGGCGGATTGTGTTTATTCGCGCGCACCACCATTGCCATCGCGTTCCAGCGGATGTAATGACGAATGCGCGCCTCAAGTTCTTGATTGCCCGGATGTGCGGGTTCAAGCCCAGCCGGAATGGTGTTGAGATACGCGGTGTTCGCCGAAAACGGAATGTGCGCGCCTGAGCGACGCGCCAAATCGGTTAAGCGCTCTAGTAGATAGTGAGCACGTTCAGGGCCTTCACGATCGAGCACAGCCGCAAGGGCGTCGAGCCATTCTTGGGTTTCGAGCAAATCTGCATCGTTTGACGCATTGAGTGCGGCAGCTTGTGGTGCCATGGCAATCTCCGTGATGACAGCCTGTTTGATGTGTGAGGCTACCTGTTTTTTGGGTATTTGCGGCATTCTAGGTACTCCTGACAATTGCGGCAACAAATATTTCATGTTGCGGTATAGCTTTTCATATTATGAAAATACCGACTCGTTTTAAAACAACATTTGGCTTGTCAAGCGAAAACGCGGGATAACCCGACTAAAATGTCCACCTTATGGATTACACGCATGTCTAACCCCGCTAAATCGGTACTCGCCACCCCTTTTTTAGATCAAGCCCGCTTGCGCCGTCGCCGGTGGTATTGGCTCACGCCCATGTTGGTGTTGGTGTTGTACGCCTGCGTCATGGGGGTCTTCTTTTGGCTGCAGCGCATTCATGATGGCAGCGTTATGTTTGTCACGATCGATCAAGAGTTGCGTCAACACCGCTTGATTTGGGTCGTGGTCGCCTTATCTGTCGTGATCGTGATCGCCTTGCTGATGCTTTGGCGCTACACGCGTTATCGCTCTGAGGCTGAAGCCGCGCTGATCGCCGAAACTGGGTTCAGGCGCGCCATGGAAAATTCAATGTCAACCGGCATGCGTGTGATTGACCTTGAAGGTCGCATCGCTTACGTGAATCCAGCGTTTTGTCGCATGATCGGCTGGAACGAAGCCGACTTGATTGGCCGCTTGCCGCCGTTTCCCTATTGGGTGCCCGGCCGTTACGAATCGCACCAGCAAACGCTTGACAACCTGATGATGGGTAAAGCACCAAGTTCGGGCATTGAACTTGAGGCACAGCGGCGCGACGGCTCGCGCTTTAACGCACGCATGTATGTGTCGCCCTTGCTCGACCCACAAGGCACACAGGTAGGTTGGATGACGTCGATGACGGATATCACCGAGCCCAAACGCATTCGCGAGGCGTTGACCGCTGCGCACGAACG
>CAIZGG010000421.1 GCA_903932425.1 uncultured beta proteobacterium
ATCAGGGTCAGCAGGCTTCGAGTCTGCACAAACAGACCGGATATAAGACTGCAACCACCTTTACTGTCGATATCAAATATTTCTTGCCAAACCGGGAGGCGTTCATATAAGACAAACTTGAATTTTTACCGAACAATGCTGCGCATCCTGACACTGTTGGCCTTGACCGTGGTCAACCCAGCACAGGCCCAATCCCCTGACCTCTACCCGAACCGTCCTATCAAAATGGTCGTGCCCTTTGGGCCAGGGAGCGGCACCGACACAGTCGCGCGCGTTGTCGCCCAGCAGATGCAGACCTATCTGGGGCAACCCGTCACGGTCGAAAACCGCGCTGGCGCCAATGGTTTCATCGGCGCAGAGGCGGTCGCACGCTCGGCGCCGGATGGTTACACCGTCTTTGTTACCTCAGCGTCAATTCACTCACTAAATCCAAGTTTATTTAAGACCTTACCCTACGACACTGAACGCGACTTTGCGCCCGTCGGAGGCATTATGGAGGCTTACTACACCCTGTTAGTCGGCGAGACCTTACCGGTGAATAGTGTGCAGGAACTAAACGCTTGGCTGAAAGCGCATCCAGACAGTGCGTCGTACGGTTGGGGCGCCACGGTCGGTCAGATCGCAGGTGCAACCTTCTTAAAGCAGACAAACACCAACGCAACCGGAGTCCCTTACAAAAGTAGCCCTCAGGCGGTGACCGACTTAATCGGAGGGCAGATCAAGTTCATGTTTAATGACGTTACAACCTCGAAGGCGCATTTGGGTAAACAACGCCTCAAAGCGTTGGCTGTGACCTCCCCAGAGCGAATAATCGGACTCGAAGACGTGCCCACCATGGCACAAGCCGGAGTCGCAGATTTTGAAATGACGACCTGGGTGGGGATGTTGGTTCCTAAGAACACCCCGTCACATATTGTTAGCGTCTTGAGCACAGCGCTGCTCAAAGCCGTTGCTTTGCCCGAGGTTGCAGCAAAAATGCAAGCGTGTTGCTCGGCGAGGATGCTCAAGAAAACCCCAGAGGCTTTTGCACAATACATGCGCGACGATCAGGTGCGCTGGGCAAAAAAAATCACCGAAGCCGGTGTCAAACCTGAATAAGACAATGCACCGCCCACGCGACGCATCGCCCATAAAAAACAACGGAGAACCTAAATGAACGATCGACTTGAATTACGCGCACTTGGACAACAAAAACAACTCGAACTGTTTGGCACGACGCCGCCCGTCAGTGGTCATGCAGCCTTTGATCAATTTGAGCAGGAGTTTGTCTTTGGCCGTGTCTGGTCGAGACCCGGGCTCGATCTAGCGTCGCGAATGATTGCGACACTTTCGGCGCTGTGCGTTGGCCGCCGCCTCTCTGCGTTAGAGCACTATATCGACGCAGCCTTGGATGCCGGCTTGAGCGCCGAAACGATTAATGAAATTTTTATGCAATGCGGCATATACGCAGGATTTTCAACCACGACGAAAGAGTGCCTGACGCTCTCGCAGCGGGTCTTTGACGCACGCGGCGTGTCGCTGGCGGTCGCCGACAGTCGCGACGATGCCTTGGCGCTCGTCGCCGAGCGCGGCCAAGAGGTCATGACGACCCTCCACGCCGAGCGGCGGCACGTTGGTTACGCCAATCCTGAAAATTCAATTGCCTCTACGTTTTACCCGGACGTCGTACAGTTTTGTTATGGCGAACTCTGGAAGCGCCCAGGAATGGAAATGCGTGAACGCGCCATTTGCGCAATCGCCTCATTTACCTCGTTAACGTTTTCAGGTTTAGTCACAAAGTTTTCAAAAGCGGGCCTGAACTGCGGCCTCACCCAAGCCGAAGTGGTTGAAGTGGTGATTCAAACAGGCCCTTACACAGGTCTGGCACCCGTCCTGATGGGTTTAAGCGCGCTCAGCGCCTAGCAGAACTGCGAGCGCGCACTGCAGCTAAAAATTTAAGCCCACCTATCAACCGCCATTCAGTTTGTCCTTAAACACTCTTCTCGCTGGGATCGCCATGCAAATGCCCGTCAAACGCCTCGCCGCTTCGATTGCCCTGAGTTCACTCTTCGCCTTTCATGCAGCAGCCGAGGTCACTCGTCTAGAAATTACCTCCACCCAGCCCTACGGTACTTTTCGTGCCGGCAACTACACCATTATTCAAGCAACACTACATGGCCAACTGTCACCCAATGAAAAGATTCCAGGCTTAGACAAGGCGCCTTTGAATGCGGCGGGGCAGGTTGAGTATTCGACCAAGCTTGTACTCACCATGCCCTCAGACAGGTCGAAGGGTAATGGAGCACTGCTGGTTGACGTACCAAATCGCGGCAAGGCTTACGCCAATGCACTTTACAACTCGCCTCGTGATGAGCCGTTTCAATCGGGCACTTTCGAACAAGGTACCGGCTTCTTACAAGACAATGGCTTTTCAATTGCCGAGGTCTATTGGGAGCTCGGTCAAGGTGCGAACCTACCGTCCTTTATAGACGCAGAGGGCAAACGAAAATACGTTGAAGGTGCGGGCTTTGCCATCATGCGCGACGCCGGAATTTTTCTGACGCACGCGGCTAAGGATTCAACAGGCAATGCAAATCCTCTTGCTGGAATGATCAGCCGCACGCTCGCGAGCGGGAAATCGCAAACCGGAAGATTTCTGAAGACCTTCTTGCTAAGCGGCTTCAACATGGCCGGACCGCAGCGCGTCTTTGATGGCATGCACGTCTTTGTATCGGGATCGGGACTTTTGCCCATCATGCAGACAGGAAGCGGCCCCGAGTCGAGTGCGAATGGAACTCCTAGCTTTGCCAATCCCGAGATGCCGGGGGTGCACGACGGCCTACTGACAATTGGTGAGATTACTGCTCAGGTTGTAGCGCGAGGTGAGGTTGCGCCAAAGATGCTACTCATCACGACCTCAACCGACTACTACTCATTACGCGCATCGCTAGGGCGTACCGGAGCCCAAGGCGAGGTCGATCAGGCGCTTCCGGACAATGTGCGTATGTATGACATCGCCGGTTCGTCACATGTACTGATCCCACACAAGCCCCCCTATTGCACGCTCTCGCAAGGCGTACTTGACTGGACACCCATTTCACGCGCAACTTTTTTACGCCTGGATCAATGGGTGGGCTCGAACTTCGCGCCCCCAACCAGTGATCTGATGATTTTAGAGCGTGCCTCGGAAAAACCACCGACGCTAAAGGCGCCGAACAGCCTGCCCAATGCAGTGATACAGGTTCCTAAATTAGACGCTGATGGCAACGCACTAGGCGGCGTACGGCTCCCCGACTTAGTCGCCCCCCTGGGTACGCACGGCGGGCAAAATTCGCCAGAGACGCGCTGCAGCCTGATGGGCTCGTACATTCCCTTTGCAAAAGATACGACACAGCGCGAGGCAAACAGCGATGCACGCCCCTCGGTGACTGAGCGTTATAAAAATCGCGATGATTACGTCAATCGTATCCGCGGCGCCGCACTGGATTTGCAAAAGGCGGGATTCTTGCTGCCAGCCGATGCGGCCGTTATTATCCAAGCCGCTGCCAGCACCATTGCGTTTGGTGAGCCCAAGCCCAACCCAAATGCGCGCTAAGTGCGTTCTAACCAAACCGTTAATTGAATCAATAATTACACGAATCTGACAAAAATAAAGTGCCCTAAAGTTTTGAATCTTAGGGAATAACCCTAGGTCATTCAAAACCGCTGGGACTTATACTTCTTGCAGTAATTTCAAAATGTCATCAGACCATTTCATCCAGTAAGGAGATCATGAGTGAAAGCAAACCAGCAGTCGGTGCGGTAAAAGCGCGCCGCAAATTTCTAACCGGCGCCACTGCTGCCGGTGCGGGCGTGGCCACTCTGGGCTTCCCCATGGTGTCAACTGCCCAGACCGTGAACTTTCGCTTTCAGTCGACCTGGCCCGCAAAGGATATTTTTCACGAATACGCAATCGACTATGCGAATAAGGTGAATTCGATGTCTGGCAGTCGCCTGAAAATCGACGTTCTGCCTAGCGGCTCAGTGGTAGGGGCCTTCAATTTGCTCGACGCGGTGTCAAGCGGCACGCTCGATGGTGGCCACGGCGTTTTGGCCTACTGGTATGGTAAGAGCCCTGCCTTGGCACTCTGGGGCTCAGGCCCAGCGTTTGGTATGGATCCAAACATGCTGTTGTCGTGGCATCAATACGGCGGTGGCAAACAGATGCTTGAAAAGATTTACGCTAGCCTGAAAATGGACGTCGTCTCATTTATTTACGGCCCAATGCCCACGCAACCTTTAGGCTGGTTCAAAAAGCCAGTCACTAAAGTCGAAGACTTTAAGGGTCTTAAGTACCGCACCGTTGGCCTGTCGATCGAGATCTTCAATGCAATGGGTGCTTCGGTACAAGCCTTGCCCGGCGCAGACATTGTTCCGGCGATGGATCGCGGCGTGTTGGATGCCGCTGAGTTTAATAACGCATCTTCTGACCGTACGCTGGGTTTTGCAGACGTATCAAAAGTCTGCATGTTGCAAAGTTTCCATCAGTGCTCAGAGCAATTCGAAATCTTGTTTAACAAGAAGAAATTCGACGCCTTACCTGCAGAACTGAAATCGATCATTTCTATCGCCACTGAGGCTGCCTCAGCCGAAATGTCTTGGAAAGCCGTTGACCGCTACTCGGCAGACTTTGTCAAACTTCAAACTGAAGACAAAGTACGTTTTTACCAGACACCCAAGTCGATTCTCGAAGCTCAATTGAAGGCCTGGGATGAGATTGCTGCTAAAAAATCAGCTGAAAACGCCGACTTTAAGGCAGTGCTCGATTCACAGCGCGAGTTTGCCCGTCGTGCAGGTCGCTGGCAGAACTTTACCAATGTTGACTACAAGATGGCCTACGACCATTACTTCGCACCTAAGAAGTCATAAGCGGCTAAAGCGTTGAACCATCATCCGGATAGCTATCTATCCGGATTATTTTTTGCCGGTAAATCGCAGAACTAAAGCAGATCATGGATTCAAAAAAAGACTTTAAAAAGCTGATGCTCGTCGTTGATGGGCTCAGTACATTTGTTGGAAAGGGATCGGGATGGTTGATCATCCTGTTGATGGTGATGGTATGTATCGACGTCTTGAGACGCTACGTGCTCAATGCACCCTCAGCCTGGATCGGCGAACTCTCAGTGATGTCGTACGGCGCAGTCATTATGTTGTCGGGCGCCTATACGCTAGCCCAAAATGGCCATGTTCGCGGCGACTTTTTATACGGCTCGATGAAGCCACGCACACAAGCCACGTTTGACTTGATCTTGTACATTACTTTTTTTCTACCGGGCGTGACGGCACTTTGCTACGCAGGGTATACCTTTGCAGCCGACTCTTGGCGTATTGGCGAACACACCACGCAAATCGCGAACGGCCCGCCGGTTTATCACTTTAAGTCTTTAATTCCAATCGCCGGCGGCTTTTTGCTTTTGCAAGGCTTTATTGAAATGATTCGCTGCGTCATTTGCCTCAATACCGGAGAGTGGCCAGAGCGTCTAAAAGATGCCGAAGAAATTGACGTCGTCGAGCAGCAATTAGAAGCCTCAACGTACGTTGACGAAGAATCAAAGAACATGGCTATTGCGCGCGCTAAAACAATTGATGAAGAGGCCCACCAGCGCATTGGTGGCATGAAAGGAGAAAAATCATGAGTGATCCGTATCTTGGCCTCTTGATGCTATGCCTGATCGTCGTGGTCATTATGTTGGGTTTCCCAACCGCCTTTACCTTGATGGGCTTAGGCATGGCCTTTGGTTTTTTTGCGTTCTACGACCCCAGCGATGTCTGGACCAATAACAAGATTTTTACGCTGATGGTGCAGCGCACCTACGGAGGGATGACGAACGACACGTTATTGTCAATCCCGCTCTTTGTACTGATGGGCTACGTCATGGAACGTGGCGCCTTGGTCGACAAAATGTTTCATAGCGTGCAACTGGCGTTTCGTGGCATGCCGGCCTCACTCGCGGTGGCAACGCTGGTCATCTGTACGTTCTGGGGCATTGCAAGCGGTCTGGTAGGCGCTGTTGTGGTGCTAATGGGTGTGATTGCACTTAAGCCCATGCTCAACGCTGGCTACGATATTCGCCTGGCCAGTGGTGTCATTACGGCCGGAGGTACACTTGGAATCTTGATCCCACCTTCGGTGATGATTATCGTTTACGCCGCAGTCGCTGGCCAATCGGTCGTCAAGCTTTACGCCGCTGCGATGTTGCCCGGATTTTTTCTTGCCTTACTTTACCTGGTGTACGTGATCGGCTGGGCGCTCATTGATCCAAAAATTGCACCCAAGCTACCACCTGAGCAACTGAAGGTACCCATCCCTGCTCCCGTTGCCTTTCTAAGGGATCACTACTCGTCGAACTTTCTTATTGCAACCATCAAAGCCGCCTTCGCACCAGGGCCTTTACTGAGCGCACCAGAAGGTGCTCGCATTACCTATGGCCGCATCATCAAGAATTTAATTTCGGCAGTGTTCCCACTGGTCATGACTCTTGCTCTGATCGCGGGCACTTGGTGGTATGCCGTTATTCATCCAAAAGCTGAGTTTGATGCAGCGCAGGCGTCGATGGTGATTGCCAAGCCTTTACCCAACCCCTCGACGCAAGCCCCTGAGAAGGCTCAAGAAGAAGTGTTGGTCGAAATCGGCGCGGAAAGCTCTTCGAGCTCACGTGGATCAAGCAACAACAACGGTGGCTTAATTGCTTTGGATGCAGATCCTGAAAACGCCGATAGTCAAAAAGCAGACGTTTACACCCCGCCCTCGGATAACTTCTATCTGTACTTCGGGATTACAAGCTTTTTAACCCTGCTTCTGTTGATTAACTATTACCGCAAGTTAAAGGATGAGCAGTTTGAAATCCTGAAGTTGTTGGTTGAGTCAGTCATGCCTTTGGGCATTTTGACAGTCGTGGTGCTAGCCGTAATTTTGCTGGGCATCACAACCGCAACTGAGTCTGCGGCAATTGGGGCGGCAGGTGCGTTCTTGCTTGCGTGGTCATCAGGGTCGTTCACCTTTGAGCGGATGAAGCAGGCCGTGTTTTTAACAACCAAAACCACCTCAATGGTTTGTTGGTTGTTCGTCGGCTCAGCTTTGTTCTCTGCCGTATTTGCGATCTTGGGCGGTCAACAGATCATTGAGAGCTGGGTGCTGGGCATGAACCTCACCCCACTGCAATTTATGCTGCTTTCACAAGCATTGATCTTTGTCCTTGGCTGGCCGCTTGAGTGGACTGAAATCATTGTGATTTTTGTGCCAATCTTTTTGCCCATGCTGTCACACTTCAACATCGACCCAATTCTGTGGGGCACGTTGGTATTTGTGAACTTGCAAGCAGCCTTCTTGTCACCACCCGTTGCAATGTCAGCGTTTTACTTGAAGGGGGTTGCACCACCACATGTGACCCTTAATCAGATTTTTGCTGGCATGATGCCCTACATGTTCATCGTCATCGTCTGCATGGCAATCATGTATGTATGGCCGGGCATGACGCTTTGGCTGCCTAAATATCTTTACGGTGGCGGTTAAGCTAACTATGTCAGCTGAAGCAAAACTAAAAGAACTTGGGCTGCAATTACCGGTACCTCCTGCGCCCATTGCAAATTTTCTGCCGTGGCGCAGAGCCGGTCAACTGCTTTATCTTTCGGGCCAAGGCCCACGTGACGAGGCTGGCAAGATCAGCGTCGGGCGCTTAGGTCGGGACTGCTCAGTCGAGCGCGGCTATGCCGACGCGCGACGCGTCGGTTTGCAGCTTCTATCCACGATACGTGCCGCAATTGGCTCACTCGATCATGTTGAAGCAGTGATCAAACTGTTGGGGATGGTGAACGCCGAGCCTGACTTTGGCGATCAGCCCAAGGTCATTAACGGTTGCTCTGATGTGTTGATCGAAGTGCTTGGTGAGCGTGGTAAACATGCACGCTCAGCTGTTGGCATGGGATCTCTGCCCAATGGCATGACCGTTGAGGTCGAAGCGATTATTCTGATTAAAGACGGGTTTTAGGTAAGTTTGCGTCCCGGTAACCGCTTGCCTCAAGCCGGTTGGGGTCTAACCTCGAGTACATGGCAAACGTTTGCCTGAGGCTTCTGCCATTTGAAACCCAGGCTTTGGGGATAAAAAATTTCTGGATAGCCCAAGGGTGTTCGATTATGGTAATTTAAGGCTCTCACAAAACTAATACAGACAAGCCATGAACACATCAGCAACCATCCAAAACGTTGACGCCATTATTATTGGCTCCGGCTTTGCGGGGATGTATCAATTACATAGCCTGCGCGACAAACTAGGTTTAAATGCCAAAGTGATCGAACGTGGTGCGGGCGTGGGCGGCACTTGGTACTGGAACCGTTACCCAGGTGCGCGCTGCGACTCTGAAAGTCACACATATATGTATTATTTTTCGCAAGAACTCGTGCAAGAGTGGGAATGGTCAGAGCGCTATCCTCAACAACCCGAGATCCTTCGTTACCTGAATTTTGTGGCCGACAGGCTCAACCTGCGCTCAGATATCAAACTCAACACGGCGATGACACAGGCTCACTTTAATGAAGCCACCAATCGCTGGTTAGTCACAACGGATACCGGTGAACAATACGACGCGCAGTTCTTAATCACCGCGGTTGGATGCCTGTCTAACGCTAACGTGCCTAAAATTCCGGGTATCAGCGATTTCAAAGGCGACTGGTACCACACGGGCCATTGGCCTCACGAAGGCGTTGACTTTACGGGTAAGCGCGTGGGCATTATTGGCACCGGATCAACCGGCATTCAGGCCATCCCGGTGATCGCAGCACAAGCCAAGCATCTTACGGTCTTTCAACGCACCGCAAATTACAGCCTGCCGGCACGGCACCATCCTTTGACTGAAGAGTTTAAAGAGTACGCCAAAAAGCATGCTGCCGACATCTATAAGGTCATGACCTCAAACACCAATGGTCATGCGTTTTATATCGATGATCGGTCTGCCGTTGAAACCCCTGCAGATATTCGGCAAAAGACCTACGAAGAAAAGTGGGAGATGGGTGGCTTTCAGTTCAGGGCCTCATATCGCGATCTGTTAACCGACGAAGCGGCCAACAAAACTGCGGCCGACTTTATTCGCGAAAAAATTCGTGGCATTGTGAAAGATCCAAAAGTGGGCGAGATTCTTTCTGACATCGACCACCCGTTTGCAGGTAAACGGCCTCCGATTGATGACCATTACTTCGAGACCTACAACCGCGACAACGTCAAGCTTGTCGATCTACGCTCGGCGCCCATCGAAAAAATTACCGCGAAAGGGATTAAAACCACCGAGCAAGAATATGAAGTAGACATCATCGTCTTTGCGACTGGCTTTGATGCCATGACGGGCTCGCTTGTCAGGTTGGATATTGTGGGTCGTAATAAACGAACCTTGAAAGACTACTGGAGCGCCGGCCCCAAAACGAATCTGGGGCTGCAGGTACCTGGTTTTCCAAATATGTTCACAATCACCGGTCCAGGCAGCCCATCAGTGCTAAGCAATATGCCGCCCACCATCGAACAACACGTTGAGTGGATCAGCGATTGCATCAGCAAAATGAAGGCTAAAGGCTTGAATTGCGTCGAGACTAGCGAAGCTGCAAGCGAAGCCTGGCAAAAAGAAGTTGACCGTGCGGCCAACGCCACGCTGCTGCCCAAAGTCAAACACTCATGGTATTTGGGTGCAAACGTGCCGGGTAAGCCACAAGTGTTTATGCCGTACGCTGGCGGTTTTGCACACTATCGTACGATTTGCGACAAAGTGGCCAGCGAAGGCTATAAGGGCTTTGAAATGAGCTAAGCGCCTCGCGCGCGCTCAGTGACCGCCCCCAGCAACCGCTCATGCTAAATATAGCTTTATTTTGGGGCTAATTTAAGCGAACTTCCAGGCGGGTTGGTACTCATCCCTAGTAATGCGATAATCGCACGACTAGGGATTTCTACTTACCTTTCATCATTTTTCTCATCCACGACTAAGGTTCTGCGTTCATGGCACAAAATCTCGATCTGCTGAAAATCGCTCAAGAAGAGCAAAACGGCGACCTCTTCAAAATGCTTGATGGCATTTACAAGCGCTCGGCCATTAAACCGACCGATTGCCCTGATGCAATCATCTGGGAAGGCGGCAGCACCGCTGGCGGCATCAAACCCGTTGCCCATGCCTTTACAGACATGTTTGCCTTGAACGGCACACTGATGGCGCTTGACGTCTTGGGTCTGCCATTTTTAGGCGTCCCGATGATGGCGCAGTTTCGCCACGACAGTAAGCTGGCTTCACTCGAATGGTTTGGCAAACTCGACTACACCGCACTGAAATGGTCGACCGCCGGTGACTTCATGGTGAACGAAGGCGGCAAGAAAGTTGTGGTTAATGGCAAGTCAGCCAACGCACCTTTGCGCACCGCTGCAGGCGTCTATTGCAACGTGCGCCCTTACGGTGGCATCACCAGCATTCGCTTTATGCCCGGTCTGCCTTACTCGCAAGATAAAAAGAAATTCAAGGTTGATCCAGCCACTGGCGTGATCCATTCTGAAATGAATACCCCCGGCGTGCGTATGGCCTACGCAGCACGTCTGTTCTTGAAGATGGTGCACGAAACCGGCCAAATCGGTCGCGTTGCCACCAAGCCTACACAGGCGCAAGAAGACGCGATCAACGCCGGCATCATGCGCTGGTTGTTACAAGGTACAAAGTTCAAACTTAAGCGTCAGTACACCGTAGATGCTTACGAAGAACACCGCGCCAACGTCGACGCCATTGTTGCCTGCCTGCCAAAGGACTTTAAAGACGGCATGGAAAACTGGGGTGGCGATATTTACGAACACATCTCAGACACAAACTTTGGTTTGTTGCTGCACGACATGATTCGTCAACGTCCTTGCATCGTTTACGCAACCGACCTTGACGGCGACCGCCTGACAGACTTGATGGCGGATGCACCCGACGTTTTACGCGATTGGGGTCAAATCGTGATCGATCGTGTTGGCGCTAAAGTTGATATGAAAAAACTGTGGGTCGACATGGGCTTCACCATGACCAACGGTAAAGACATGACTAGCGTGATGTATCGCGTGCATGGCGCTCCGATCTATGAACAGACTTTGGGTTCAGCCGACGCGATGTTGTTGCGCCTGCTTGATGGCGACGAGACCGTTGGTGGCGAAAAGCAACCCTACGATCCACGCATTCACTTCGTGCTGATTAACGAAGCGTACAAAGCAGCCAACCCAGGCAACAAACAGTTGTCTGACTGGCTTGATGCACAGCTTGCTACCTTCGACAAAATCTTCGGTGAAAAGCGTCCACGTTACTTAGATGGTTACGCACAACTGAAGGCCGCAATCAAGCCTTGGGGCACTGCTTAAGTCGCAGTCGCTTTTTGAATAAAGGCGAGCCCATGAAAATGGGCTCGCTTTTTTTTATTCGCAAGCGTCTCGCCACGCACTGAGTACCCTGTCAAGCCAAGGTATCCCTTAGTAAATCTAAAAAATATTCAGCATTTGTTGAATTTTCGACTCTTTCAATAAGCAGTGGGTATACTTTCCCTCCGCTTAATTGAAATGTTATTTTCTGTGCAACTCATTTGGATTTCTGGCTCGACCTCGGCCGTCAAAAAAATTAACATCTCGCGCAAAAAACTTGTGCGCTGGTCAGCCTTCGCGTGCGCGTGTCTGATCATGTTTGGAGTCTGTATTCATTTTTTTGGATTTCGGATTGCGCTTCAAATCAAACCAGAGCTAGCACGTTCAATGGGTGACGTCGTCACCGCCGAAGAACAAAACCTCATCGACACACAGCACCAGCAACAACTTGCTAATCTTGCGAAACAACATCAAGAACAAGTTTCTCGCTTGGCGCAACAGCATCAAGCAATCATTGATAAACGCGAGAAAAAACAAAAAGAGCTGATTGCCTCTTACGAGCATCAACTTGAGTTAATGCAAGTCGACTTCAAAGAAACGAGCATGCAGTTCAGTCGCGAGAAAAAAGAGATCGATGGGCTGTATCGTAAAAAGCTCGAGGCACTCAACACGCAAATGACAGCGATGACTAGCAAGATAAGCGAACTGAATGCCTTAAATGAGCGTCTCGCGACCCTTGCAGCACCAGCGCCGATTAAAAATAAAATGACAGATTCGTCGGGACGTGGTGGCCCGCTACGCCCAATAAGTTTTAAATCATCCTCGACCGCCTACCTAGAAGATGAACTCGAGAATACCGCACTCAAAGTTGCCTCGCTGAACACTACTGTGACAGGCTTGGAACAGCTCTGGACAGCCCGTTATCAATTACTGACGCAGCTGCCCCTTGGGGCACCGCTACCAATGGCACTCGGTCTGAATAGCAATTTCGGCACGCGCGTTGATCCAATCACTGGGGCGATCGCCCAGCACTCGGGCATCGACTTCGTTGCGAAGGTTGGCACACCTATCTTGGCTGCCGGCAACGGCACCGTGGTGCGAGCCGGTTGGGATGGCGCCTACGGCCTAACCGTCGAAATCAAACACGCCGAAGGTTATGTTTCAAAATATGCCCACGCAAGCAAAATAGACGTCACTGTCGGACAGACAGTGACACGTGGACAAAAAATTGCGGAGGTCGGCTTAACCGGGCGCACAACCGGCGCCCATCTGCATTTTGAAGTCTTGCGACTCGGACAGTTTGTTAATCCGATGCAGGTGCTGGTAGTGCCTGGTTCGAAGCAGGCTTCACTAGAGTAGGCTGCCCTTCGGTCGTCAATTCACCTTGTTGAGCATTGGTTTGAGTCACCATGCGACCATTAATTTTTGCACCAGGCTCAATACTAATTTGGCCGTAAGTGATATCGCCGTGAATGTCTGCGCTGTCATGCAACTCAACCGACTCTGTCACAAAAACATTACCATTGATACGCCCACCAACAATCAGGCGCTGCGCGTGAATATCCCCTTGCACGACACCTGTTAAACCAATTGCCAAACTAACATTTCCAGTCTGCGACACACGAATATCGCCGGTCACGCTGCCATCAATCCGAAGACTTTGCGTGGCGATGATCTGGCCATGGATTTCAGTCGACTGCCCGATGATGGTCTCAAACGATTCATCAATTGAGCGAACAATTTTTGGAGACTGTTTTTTACCGAACATGACGAGGTGGCTCCAGGCAGCACAACGCTTCAGGCGAGTTGTACTTATAAAGATGAGTATAAACAACCAAATGGTCAGAAGTTCGGCTGGTTGAACTCTTACCGTCGGCGACTAAAAAGACTGCGCATCTCGCACCTTTCTTGCAGATAATGGGATGACTCAAATTCACTGGGTTAGCACTCTTGCCCGCTCGCCTGGCGTTTTGTCCACGGATGACTCTTCGCAATATTCGGCTGCGACCGAGCGATTTAACTATCCGATTATCGGACAGTTCGACAAATAATCGGAAAGTTGTTGAGCCAAACCAAAAACACCCATAGAATCAAAACAGAAAAATCTATACAACGGGCATCATGACCCCTTACGTTGAAACAAAACCTAATCGAGAGCAAAGTCTGTCTCTGAAGAAAGCGATTGCGGTTTTGCGTTGCTTTACCAATGACATGCCTTCGCGTTCACTCCCGGAAATCGTCACCGCAACCGGAATACCTCGGACAATCTGTTACCGCCTGCTCTCAACTCTTGAAGATGAAGGCATGGCAAATCGAGACCCCGCCACTGGTCGATATAGTCTATCGATGGCCTTGTTCGCGATCGGTAGCACTGCGCTAGAAACGAACAAACTTGCAGCCACTGCCTCACACTACCTCTCCGCCCTCTCAGCACAGACCCAAGATACCGTGCTGCTCATCGTTGAGCACGAAGGGGCCGGAATGTGTATTAGTCGAGTGGATGGAGACTTTCCAATTCAACAAAACGCTCTCTCCGTCGGAAAAGCTTGGCCAATTCATGTCGGAGGAGCACCCTTCTGCATACTGTCATTTTTGCCGGACAGTCAACGCGAAAAAATTTTGAGTCAGCCACTTGACGCATTAACCAAACACACCGTAACCGATCTAAATAAGATTCGCGCTCGCATCGCACAGGTCCGCATGCAAGGTTACGCCGTCGGTCATGAGGATGCTCTTGACTACCTCGTTGCGATCGGTGCACCCATTTTCGATCATCTAGAAAAATTGATCGGAGCGATCAGCGTCGGGGGCCTCACGCAGCGCTACCCACCTGAACGTATCGCAGCCGTTGCAGTCCTTGCATGCGAAGCAGCAGCAGCCATTTCCGCAAAGTTAGGCTACCGCCTTTCCCAGCCAGACCTTGTGACTAAAAACACAGCCTTTGCAAATCCCTTGACCACTCACACTATGACTTAACGTATCACTAACACAATAAAAATACTTAAAACGGAGAGATAAATGAACGGAACAATAAGAATACTCACTCGGGCTGCGATATTATCAGCGGCGCTCGCCACGACCTCGTATGCCTCGGATGGAATTGTCAAAATTGGTGTCCTCGGAGATATGAGCGGCGTATATTCAGATGTGTCAGGCCGCGGTGCCGTTGAGGCAGCGAAGATGGCCGTCGAGGCCTTTGGCGGGAAAGTGGCTGGCATGCCGATTGAAGTGGTTTACGCCGACCATTTAAACAAGGCCGACGTTGCTGCAAACACTGCACGCAAATGGTTTGACGTCGAGAAAGTAGACATGATTACCGACCTCGTGAACTCGGCAGCCGCGCTTGCAGTGAGCCAGATTGGCAAAGAAAAAAACAAAGTCGTGTTGGTGAGCGGTGCGGGTGTATCAGACCTGACCGGTAAGGCATGCAACGCCAATACGATTCACTGGACGTACGACACAAGCTCAATCTCGAAAGCGACCACGGCGGCGTTGGTGGGTGCTGGCGCCAAGACTTGGTATTTTTTAACCGCTGACTACGCGTTTGGCACCGCGATGCAGCGCGACGCAACGCGCTTTATCGAGGGCGCTGGTGGACAAGTTCTAGGTGCGGTTCGCCACCCCTTAAATCCTTCAGATTTTTCGTCCTACCTGCTAACCGCACAAGCCTCGAAAGCGCAAGTCATTGCGTTGGCGAATGCTGGAGGCGATACCGCCAACTCAGTCAAACAGGCTAGCGAGTTTGGCATTGGCAAGGGTGAGCAAAAGTTGACTGGCCTGCTGGTGACCGTTACGGACGTTTATGCGATTGGAACAGAAAAAGGCCAAGGGCTTATTATCACCACGCCTTTTTATTGGGATCGAGATGACAACACCCGTAAATTCGCAGCCGAGTTTGTCAAACGCGCGGGCGGGAAATACCCGACCATGATGCAAGCTGGGGTGTACTCGTCTGTACTCCACTACCTAAAGTCTGTTGAAGCAGCCAAGACTACCGAAGGTGCAACCGTTGTGGCAAAAATGAAAGAATTACCAACTGACGATCCGTTGTTTGGTAAAGGAAGTGTTCGCAAAGATGGACGCAAGCTGCACCCTATGTACGTCTATCAAGTCAAAACGCCCGAAGAATCAAAAAGCCCGTGGGATCTTTACAAACTGCTCCACTCGGTTCCTCCTGAGCAGGCGTTTTTAACCATCGCTGAGGGTGGATGCCCTTTAGTCAATTAACACATTGACGTTCACGTTTTCTAAGGTGCGAGATGCGATCAACGCACCTTAGACAGCTTGATCACTCCATCTCGGCGCGAGCCGATTTATTTATTGCAAACAGGAAAGAAATGCCATTCCCCTTTACAAATGTTCGACCTGAGGTGCAACAGCAGCTCTCGTTTGATCGCTTAACAGATTATCTTAAGAAGATCATTAATCCCTACTCCCCCTACTATCGGCGGCTATTTAAGTCGCTCAAGATTGATCCAGCAGCGATTAAAACGTATGAGGACTTTCAACGCATCCCTATCACCTACAAAGAGGATATGGTTGCCGATCCGAATCAATTTGTACTATCGCCGAATATGCCAGGTGAACCAGCGCGTTACGACACAGAAACCCTTGCTGCAGAACACTGGCAACAATACGCTGAATATGCAAAAGTACCCAGCATCCGCGATGTGTTTTTTGCACGCACTGAACAACAACGCATGCGTGAAGCGTTCTTAAATGAATGGTTACCCATACATTTCCAAATGTCAGGCGGGTCGACCGGCAAGTCACTCATGACCGCGCATACCAAACGCGATGTCGAAACGCTGTTTGCTCGCACAGGTGCGTGGTGGTACGCGATGCGCCCCGATGTCGACCAGACCGATAAGTGGCTGAATCTAATGCCCGCCGCACCGCACTTAGGCATCTACGCTGGGCTGTTAATCCCGCTCATGAATGGTCAGCCGAATTTCAACACCTTTGGTGGCAAGGTTATGCCAACCGAGCGACAAGTTGAGATTGTCGCTGAAGACAACTTCGCTTTAATTTTAACCATCCCCTCTTACCTCACGCACTGGTTGCGTACTGCTAAACGATTGATTGAAAGCGGCAAGATCCAACCGATCACTTCTTTTCGGATCGCCTATTGTGTCGCTGAGCCCATTACCGACTCTTACAAACGGGTCTTGCATGAACTGTTTGAGGCGATCGGCTCGAAAAATGTCGAGATTCTTGAGGGAATGGGCTCGACCGAATTACGTAGCGCCGGTTTCTATGAGTGCTACGAAAGTTCGAAACTACATCTTGACCCCGAGTATTTTTTTACTGAAATTCTAGATCCGGAAACCAAGCAACCTGTTGCGCCAGGTGAGCCAGGCGTGTTTGTCTGGAGCCATATCGACTGGCGCGGCACGGCAATCTTACGTTACTGGACTGGTGATTATGTCAGCGGTGGCGTTAGGTGGGGGGAGTGTCCACACTGCAAACTGACCATGCCTCGCCTGATCACACCAATTTGGCGTGCCGCCTACGACTCAACCAAATTTCGTGGAGCACGTATCGAATACGTGGCTCTGCAAGACTGCGTGCGCAGTGCGCTTGGTGTGCTGACGTTTCAGGTACTGTTACACAAAGAAGACGAGTATGACCCAACTTCGCGCGACATCCTCGACATTTTTATCGCAGTCGCTGAAGGTGCTAACTCAGAGGCTATCAAAACCGACATCCTCCGTACACTCAGAGCCAAACTAGAAATCACGCCTGACACAATTCAACTTCAAACCGTTGACGAGATAGAGTCGCGACTGTTTGCGCGTAAGCTCAAAGCAGAGTGGGTAGTCGATACACGACCAAAACTGACGGATTAAATCTAAATTATGAAAGCTCTCGTATGTAAACAGTTTGGCGAACTCGATCAATTACAGATTGAAGAGACTGCAGCGCCCGTCATGTCACCGAGTCAGGTTCGTCTTTCAATGCGAGCGGCGGGCGTGGGGTTTATGGACACATTGATGGCTAAGGGTCTTTATCAACTCAAACCAGAATTACCCTATGTGCCCGGCGCTGTTGGTGCTGGCATCGTCACAGAGGTGGGGGCCGAGGTACAGCACGTCAAAGTTGGCGATCGCGCCTCATTTTTGAATTACTACGGAGCCTTCGCCCAAGAAGTCGTGACCGAGGCTCACACCATTGTGCAAATTCCGAACTCGATGGATTTCGCACAAGGGGCAACGTTTAGGCTCTCTTACACACCCGCCTATTTAGCTCTCAAGCTTAGAGCGCAACTGCAGCCCGGTGAGGTACTGCTAGTCACTGGGGCCTCGGGGGGCGTCGGACATGCTGCGGTACAACTCGGCAAACTGATGGGCGCGCGCGTCATCGGTAGCGTGGGGCGCGCTGAAAAAATGGATATCGTACGCAGCTTTGGTGCCGATGAGGTTATCAATCACTCTACTGAGAAGCTACGTGATCGCGTCAAAGAGCTAACCGATGGTCGTGGCGCCGATGTCATCCTTGACCTAATCGGTGGTGATGTTTTTGATGAGTGCCTACGCTGCATCAACATGCTTGGCCGGATCATTGTCATGGGTTTCACAAGCGGTCGCATTCCGCAAATTCCGGCCAACTTGGTACTGCTGAAAAACTGCTCAATTTTGGGCGTTTTTTTAGGTGGCTGGATGACGCGCGATCAAGCGGGCTCAATGAAACTCAATCAAGACCTAGCCGAACTTGCAATGCAAGGGGCTCTGCGTACACATATTTCGCATCGCTTCGCGTTTCAAGATGCAGTCAAAGCGATGCAAACACTTTTACAGCGTGACACGATTGGCAAGGTCGTGCTCGATATCAATCCTTAATTTTTTGAAAATCAATCATCATGTCAAATGAAAAAAAACGCAGTGATAAAGTTAAGTGGGAACACGTTAACAATTGGGTCTCGCGCCGTGGTTTAAAAACTGACTGGAAGGTCTTTGGCATGCCCGAGATCTTGGATCCCTTTACCAGCAGCTTTGTCGATGTCGACCCTATGCCCAAGTGGGATATCCCGCAAAAGATCATGATATCGACCACGATTACTGGCGCATTTTTCAGTAAACGCTCCAATCCGCATCACCCAATTACTGTCGATGAAATTCGTGACTCTGCTGAAAAATGCATCTTGGCAGGCGCACCAAATATTCATATACACGTGCGCGACGATCGCGGCTATAACGTGCTCGATCCTCAGCGCTTTCACGATGTCATTGCGCCCTTGCGTGAAAAATACCCAGAGGTGACCTTTGATGGTTGCCTCGTTGCCGTCAACGATCATGAAAGTTCACTCATGGAGTCGACCATGAAAATGGGTCTCTTTGATGCGTTACCCGTCAACACAACCGCTCTATGCTGCGGTGACAATATGTTCTTTAAAGCACCTCACGTCGTTATCGAAAAAGCTCGCCTGGCGCAAGAAGCGGGCTGCAAGCCGATTATCGCTGTCTACACGGATGGAGACATTGATAATGCACGTCGCTATTTAGTTGAAAGTGGCGTCGTTCAAGGTCCCTGTTACTGGATCCTGTTGCCAGCACTGCCAGGCTGCAGTCCAATGCATAATCCACAGCAAATGGTTGACGGTTTACAACGAATGGTTCGCGCAATTCGCGACTTTGATCCGAATGGTTTTTTAATGGTCAGTGCTGCGGGACGCGCCAGCACCTATCTGGCAACTTTTGCGATGTTGCTGGGCTTGCACGTGCGTGTCGGTATGGAAGACACTGTCTGGCCATACCCACATCGCGATGAGATACTAAAACACAACGTCGACCATTTCACTCAAGTGCGCGACATCGCAAAACTTTTGGGACGAGAGTTGATGACCCCTAGCGAATATCGACTAGCCATAAACATGCCTAGCGTACGAGCTTAACGCCGCAGTTCGTACAGAGGCATTAATTAGGCCGTACAAAGCGCAAAGCAAACCGATCAGTTGGGGTCTCCATCTTTGAGGAATGTTGCTCATGTGTATCGGCCGAATTTTTCCAGGCCTCAGACTGACCATCGAGTTTGAAGCCGACAGCCGTCAACTCTGCGATCACCACTTGCTGGTCAATACGGTGAAGAGTCGACGTCTGACTGACGCCGGTTCCAGCCGCCGCAGCGTGGTCCATCACGATTAAAAACCCACCCGGCTTAAGCGCGTTAAAGATCGCTTTATTCATCTTGCTACGCTCGGTCGGCGTATTCACAATATCGTGATAAGAAAAGATTAATGTCGCCCGATCAACGCGTGGCAACTCTGCCGAAAACAAATCCTCAAGGGGACGCGCGAGCACTTGCAGGTTGGCCTGAGGATGTTCGGCAAGCCGTGCGTCGAGCGCAGGAGATGGCCTCGCAATTTGAGCCCATACGTTACCATTTGCACCAACGGCTAACGCGAAAATTTGCGCCGTATAGCCACCGCCTGACGCAATATCTAACACTGTCATGCCAGGAGCGACTTGAGCTAGTTTAAGCAAATCGAGTGGCTTACGCCTTGCGTCTGCCTGTCGGTCACGGTCAGTTCGGATCGGACTGTCGAGCAGCGCAGCATCGCTTAGCGCAACTTGTGCACAAGTCTCAAAACTGAGCGAATAAAAAACAAGCAAATAGGCAACTAGCGAGCGACGTCGTGACTGTGTAAACATAATAAGCCCTAAGTTTTAGAATTTAAAATAGTCAGATCGATTAAACCATGCCGTGCTATCTTTAGTACCAGCCTTTTTTGTAGGTAATCATTTATGCCCCAAATCCTTGCCCCGACCGGAAAATTGCGCGTTGGGGTCTACACCGGTAGCCCACAGTCGTTAATGCTGGGTCAAACGTCTCAAGACAATTACGGAATAGGCTACGAGTTGGGCCGTGAGTTTGCACGCTATCTTGGGCTGCCGTTTGAGCCAGTCGTTTTTCAAAAGAATGGCGATGTCCTGGCTGCGGCCAAACAAGGAGCGATTGACTTAGCATTGGTCAATGCAACACCAGTTCGCGCCGAGTACTTAGACTTCGCTCAGCCGATTCTTTTTTCAGCGCAAAGTTACTTAGTCGGTGCACACTGCGCAGTGCGTGACATGGCCGCCCTTGATCGAGAAGGGATCATCGTTGGGGTCTCGGGAGGTAGCACTTCTGAAACCGTCTTGCCAGCCCTCTTACCAAAAGCAAAAGTGGTCGCGATCAACAGCCTTGACGAAGTGACACAGCAGCTCAATCACGCAAAGATAGATGCCTTTGGCACTAACAAAGGCATTCTCTTTGAATTGGCAAAGCATAGTCCAGGCTCAATCGTCTTAGACGGCGCTTGGGGCTTTGAGCGGATCGCACTAGGTATCCCCAAGGGCCGCGGCGCGGCCATGCCCTTACTGCAAGAATTTTGCCAAGACATTAAAGCGAATGGATTTTTAGCCGCTGCGGCGCTACGTGCCGGGATGCAGGGTGTGAGTTTTAGCGAAAGCTAGGTTAAAAAAGGGATATAGTTTCTAGGCACAAAGACATATTAAAAAAAGAGGCAAACATGACCCACGACTTCAGCAAACAAAGTACACCCTTCGCTTTACTCGGCGCACTCCTCGTCTTCGCCACGCTGCAAACAGGTTTTCAAACTGCTGTTGCACAAACCTATCCCAGCAAACCCATCACTGTCGTCGTCCCTTACGGTCCCGGCACGGGAAATGACATTATCGCCCGCATCATCGCACAGAAAGTCAGCGATACCTCAGGGCAGCCGATGGTGATCGACAATCGCGCGGGTGCTAACGGCAACATCGCCGCTGACTACGTCGCGCGGGCCACAGCCGATGGTCACACCGTACTGATTGCCAGCACGAGTAGTATCGTGAACCAGTTTGTCACAAAAGACTCTCGCCTCGATATTGCAAAGGATTTTAGCCCAGTCGGTCTCGTGGGGTCTTTACGCAATGTCTTAATTGCCCGTCAAGACTTGCCTGCAAACTCAATGAAAGAACTCATTGCACTTGCAAAAGCCAAACCGGGTCAGCTAAATTTTGCTTCGGGTAGCGCTGCCACCCACTTCGTTGGGATGATTTTGAAATTTGCAGCGCAGATTGACTTTTCAATCATCGATTACAAACTCACTACGACTGGAATGACCGATGTTGCCAGTGGCAGAGTGGATTTACTTTGGACAACCACTGCGTCAGCCTTATCTTTAGTCAACACAGGTAAGGTCAAGCTCTTAGGCGTAACAGGCCCGACACGCTCGGCCGTTGTCCCAAACACTGCGACCATGATCGAAGCGGGCTATCCAGAAATTGATATCAGTATCGACTTTTTTATTTTGGCGCCAGCGAGTACGCCGCCAGAGATTTTGACAAAATTGAATCGCGAGATTGTGACTGCACTGAACGATAAGGTTGTTAAAGAGAAACTAGCCACCGCGGGTGTTGAGGCAAACGGCAGTTCACCTGAGGCACTGACCAAATATATTCAAGATGATATGGCCCGCTGGACACGCTTAGTCAAACAGACAAATTACCTCGTGCAGTAACTGTACGTGAAGCGCAGGCGTGACTATGGACACTGGGCGCGAAATTCTAGCTTCAGGTGTCTACCGAGCGCCCTGACGGAAATCACTCAAACTATTTAACTTGTTTTCTTAACCCCAGCTTAATCACAAGCCCCACGACCAAGCAGGCTCCAACGATTTGTATAACGGCAATTTTTTGATTCAAGATAAACCAGCCTAAGACCAGCGCAAAGATGGGTTCGATGCTCATGATGGACGAATTGCCGACAACACCTAAGCGCGGCAATACGATAAACATCACGGTAAAACCAGTGCCATAAAAAATCGTTAACAAGGCCAACCCCCACCAACCGACTGTGGCTGTGGGCCATTGAAAGGCGCCCAGCGCCTGCGTGCCAATGATCGCCAGCAACCCAACCATCCACATCGTGGTGGCAGTGCGCACCCGTCCATCTAGCTCAGAGGCTTCGTTTTGCGTCAGCGCCAGCGCTAAGCCGAAAGTCGCAGCAGCTGTGAGTGCAAAGGCCACACCAACTCCAATCAAGCCCCATTGGGCTTTAGCACCCAGCCCTGACGCGGCACCAAAGACATCTAAGGCCAGCGCTAACCCAATCAACATGATTGGCATCGCAAGCAGCACCTGCCTCTCAGGACGCTGCCCATAAATGACACGGCACCAAAAGGCCGTCCAAAGCGGATAAGTATTAAAGGCCAACAAGGCCAAAGATACGGGCAGCAAGGCCACCGATGAATAAATACTTAAGCTTTGAATCGTGACCAGTAGGCCGATCGCGGGCAATACTTTTTTATGTCTGCTGGTCAGCCGTATCGGCACACCCTGAAAATAGACAATCAAGCTCACCACAACAGCGGTCACTAGGCTGCGCACCACCACGGCGGTAGCAACGTTTAAGCCATGATCAAAGGCGATGCGCGCCGCAATGTGATTGGCGCCCATGATCAACCCGATGAATAAGAGCGTTGCAAACGCCAAGCCAGAAATTGCGTTAGTTTTATCGCTCACGATCAGACTACATCCTATTAAAGTGCTTGAACCGCATGAAATGTCTTGGCTCAAACCTAGCGTCAGTAGCAAATCAAAACAATCTGCATGACGTTGTATCGCAAAAGTATGCCACTATTTTGGCAATTGCCTTAAGATAGTAAAAAAATAGCGGCATCGGTCAGGCGTCAAGCCCGCCGCTCAAAACATAAAGCACGTCGGAGACTTTGGAAGACTCATGTCAAAAAAAATTCAACAGGCGTTACTTAGCGCAATATTGATCGTTGGCGTCACTTTAGGCGTAAACGCCCAAGAGTTTCCAACACGACCAATCCGTATGATTGTGCCACTTGCTGCCGGTGGCGCGACCGATGTCGTTGCCCGACTGATCGCTGACAAGCTCTCTGAACAGGTCAAACAGCCTGTGATAGTTGAGAACCGTCCTGGCGCACAAGGGATGATTGGCGTCGAAGCCGCGGCAAAAGCAGCACCTGATGGCTATACGCTGGTGTTTGGCTCAAGCACTACGATGGCTGCAATTTCAAGCTTGTACGCCAAGCTGCCCTTTGATCCCATTGAAGACTTTGCCGCCGTGGCCAAGGCACTTGATAATGCGTACAACGTTTTGCTCGTGCCATCTACTTTGCCCATCAATAACGTGGCAGAGCTAATCGCCTATGCGAAAGCCAATCCGACAAAACTGAATTACGGCGCAGGCACGGCTAGTTCTAGAATTTGTATTGAGATGCTGAAAGTACTGTCTGGTGCAAGCATCACGTTTGTGCCTTATAAAACATCTACGCAAGCGCTCAACGACCTCATGGGCAATCAGGTGCAGCTAGTATGCGAACCAACTGGGTCGGGCATGGCACAGGTTGCTACCGGTAGGTTGCGTGCCATTGCAGTCACCGGCCCAAATCAAATTGATGAAGCCCCCGGCGTCGCTGCCGTGGCCCAAACCCCTGGGCTGAAAGACTATGGGCACTGGTCATGGCTGGCATTTTTTACCCGCGCAGGCACCCCCGCAGAGGTCGTCAACAAGTTGAGCAACGAATTGTTGAAGGTCTTGGCCAACCCAGAAATCGCCAGCAAAATCAAAAAGTTTGGCTTTGATGTCGTGCCCTCGGGGCCTAAAGAACTCGCGGCGCTGCAAAAAGAGGCGGTTGCTAAGTACGCGAAAATTGTCAAAGAAGCCGGAATTACGCCTGAGTAAAGTCACTCAGGCAATGGCATCTTTGCCCCAACGTGAGCCGTTTCTCGCTTTTTAGCAAGCTCACATTGGCGCTGTCGTTCGCGAGCACCGCTCTTTTGTAACTCGGTCGTTTTATTGATGCAGCGCGGGCAACTCACGCCCTCTTCGTAAAGCGGCGATTCTGTTGCACCATCAGGTAACGGCTGACGACAGCACCGACATAGCGGACGCGACGTTTGCTGCAACCCGTGCCCAACTGAAACACGCTCGTCAAAGACAAAACACTCACCCTCCCATAGACTTTGCTCAGGCGGGATGGTCTCGAGGTATTTAAGAATGCCACCTTCAAGGTGATAGACCTCGTCAAAGCCCTTCGTACGCATCAACGCCGTCGATTTTTCACAGCGAATACCACCGGTACAAAACATCGCGACTTTAGGTTTTTTGCCAGTGCGGGCTTCAAGCGCCTGGGCTTGATCAACCCATGAAGGCAACTCAGAGAAGGTACCGATGTTTGGATCAATCGCACCCTTGAAGGTGCCTAACTCAACCTCGTAGTCGTTACGCGTGTCAATCAACACGACATCGGGATCGCTGATTAAAGCATTCCAGTCTTGCGGCTTGACGTAGGTACCGGCCATATGAGTCGGGCTAATACCCGGCACACCCATGGTGACAATCTCTTTTTTTACGCGGATTTTCATGCGACGAAACGGTGGGTGATTGGCCCACGCTTCTTTGTGCTGCAAATCGGCAAAAGCCGGGTCTGAGCGCAGATAGGCCAACACAGTCCGAATATCGGCTTCAGCCCCAGCCAAGGTACTGTTAATACCTTCGCGCGCCAACAGGATCAGGCCCTTAACATTGAGCTTCTCACATAACTCAAGCAAAGGCAGCCTGCGTTGCTCAAAATCAGGTAAATCGACAAATTTATAAAAGGCTGCAGTCAGATATTGTTTGGTCAGCATTCGTTCAGATGGGTCGTAAGCAAAGCAAGGTCACGCCTTATTATAAAGGCGGACCTTACAACCTCTAATTACCCGTTAAGCGCTTAGCAAACGACGCCGCATAGGCGGGCGAACGAAACTGCAAAATAGGGTCGTCTGTTGGGGCGATTCCATCAACCATCACCAACGGGTCAAAGTTAATTTTTTCACAGTCAGCGCCTTTCTGTGGCGTTGCCGAAGTCAGCGTCAACACACCTGCCTGAATGGTTTTACGCTCTGCTGGCCAATAAACCGTCGGATTGTTTTGCACATCAGAGGCTTCACCAATTGTCAAAATCATATTCCAACGAACGGGCCCTTTTTTAGTCTTGGCAATTAAATCCTCATCCAAGAAGCGCGCTGGCATCGTACCCATCTCGGCATCAGTGAGGCGCTTGACGCCATCTTCAGGAACAAACCGCCAACGCACTAAAGTGGTTTGGTTGCTTGAGTTGATAAATTTAAAGGTATGAACACTAAAAAAATCACTATTGGCATAACTAACCGGCGGGTTGTTCTTGGCCATAAACTCACCTAGCGGCTTAGCATCGGGGTGAGTTTCTCTAAACTGCTTTTGTTTTTCGGGATCGGGTTTGCCGGTCGCCGGATCAACCATATTAGAGAGCAAGGCATCGTAAAAAGTTTGAGGCGTTGCAGCGCCAAACACCGGCACATTTAGCATGGTGAAATGCTGAATACTATTGCTTGGTAGCTTGAACTGCAGCGCTAAACCACGTGGGTTTTTAGTCGAATCGGGAGCTTTAGGATTACCACCCGCCAACGAAAAGCGCCCGATCACAGGGATCGCTTCACCCGAAAACAATGCCGAGCGGGTAAACGCTTGAGCATCTTTTGCGCCAACAAACGAGCCGCCGACACAGATTCCAATAATATGATTGCGCCGCTCGCCGGGGTGCACCCCGCCGATCTTTTCGAGCGCACCGACAACTTGGTCGGCTGTCGGGGCTTGTTGCGCCACGGCATTGAAGGCACAAAATGCAGTGGTCAACGCCACTGAAAAGATTTTTGAAGTCATCGAATGTGGTCTCAGAAATAGGTTAAAGGTTGCGATCCACTGCGTTAACCTATGTTAGACCCCTTTGCCTTGAAAAACCATCAAGTTTGGCGTCCCAATCAAAGATTTTTACCGTTAATATTGCAGCATAAAAATGAGAAAACACTGAATTTTTCGGCCGAGACAACGCTCATGCACATTAGACCGATTGGTAACGATTTTGTCGCTGAAATAACCAACATCGACTTACGTCTTCCTCTCACAGCGGAACAAATACAAACCATTGACCACGCAATGGATCAATACGCGGTCGTGGTGTTTCCCAAACAAGAGCTTGACGATGATCAAGAAGTTGCCTTTGCCCGCAGCTTAGGCCCTCTTGAAGAAACCCGTGCCGTCGTTGACGTACACAAGCAACGGCTTGCCTATAACCAGATGAACGATATTTCAAATCTGGACGTTGATGGCTCAATTCTTGCAGCAGATGACCGTCGGAGAATGTTCAATTTAGGTAATTCACTTTGGCACTCAGACAGCAGTTTCAAAGCGACTCCAGCAAAATATTCAATGCTGCATGCGCGCGTGATTCCACCCGAAGGTGGCAACACCGAGTTTGCCGATATGCGTGCTGCCTGGGATCGCTTGCCTGCAAAGACCAAAGCGCAGATCGAGCCGCTGGTCTGCGATCATTCTTTAATTTACTCGCGTGCCCAGCTTGGCTTCGACGCATTTAATGAACAAGAATTACTCAACTACGCCCCTGTGCCCCAACGCTTAGTCCGAAAGCATCCGGGTTCAGGGCGCAAGTCTGTTTACCTTGCCTCGCATATCGGGCTTGTTCACGGTATGCCACGCCCAGAAGGCATGATCCTCATTCGCGATCTCATTGAAGAAGCTACGCGACGTGAATTTGTGTACAGCCATGTCTGGAGTCAGTTTGACCTGGTTATGTGGGATAACCGCTGCACCATGCATCGTGCGCGCCCCTACGACGACAAGATCTACAAGCGCGACATGCGCCGCATGACATTAACTGACAGCGCCCCCACGCTTGAGCAACCGCTTTAACCGTTTTGTACCCCCATAAAAACTAAATCTAAATACTCACGGAGACTTCAATGAAATTAGCCCTTAACCTCTTCTCGCTTGGCATGGTTTGCGCTCTGAGTAGTCTGTCTGCCCTCTCCCACGCCCAAACGGCCGACAAGGACTTTGTCACTATCAAGCGCGAGCAAATTGTATGGAAAGATGGCGACCTTGGCGTGAAATCTACCGTTTTGTTCGGTGACCCAACGAAACCCGGGCTTTATATCGTGCGAAACATTTTTCCCGCCGGGATCATGAGCACCCCACACTCGCACAACCAAGACCGTTATGTCACAGTGATTCGCGGCACCTGGAATGCAGGCACAGGCCCCAGCTGGGATCCAGCTAGCACAACAGCTTTACCAACTGGCAGTGTGATGTTTCACCCTGCGAACGCCGTTCACTTTGATGGCTCAATCAAAGAAGAAACTGAAGTTCAAATTATGGGGATGGGCCCCGTCAGTACGAAGTCTGTCTATCCCGAGTTAGGGCGCTTTGGCAATGCTCGCAAAATGAACTAAGCCACATTGTCCAGTGCGTTCTATTTGAGCGGCACTGCAAATCCACGTTGTACCGCTGGACGCTCCATCATCATGTCGTACCAGCGCTTCACGTTCGGAAACTCATTCAAATCGACTTGATGGCGCTGGTGTCGCCAGGCCCAGCCCAAAATCGCAAAGTCTGCGATCGAAATATCGCCAGCAAAATAAGTATGGTTCGCTAGGCGTTGATCCATGACGCCATAGAGGCGTCGCGTTTCTTTCATGTAACGCGCCAGGCCGTAACGCTTATCGTCTTCGTTCGACAAGCCCAGAAAATGATGGACTTGCCCTGGCATCGGCCCAAAGCCTGCCATCTGAAACATCAGCCATTCAAAAACAGCAACTCGCGCACGAGGTTCAATCGGTAAAAACTTACCTGTTTTTTCAGCAAGATAAATCAGGATAGCGCCCGACTCGAATACGCTGATTGGTTGCGCACCAGGGCCATCAGTATCCAGAATCGCAGGGATCTTATTGTTAGGACTAAGCTTTAAAAAATCTGGCTTAAATTGTTCGTCTTTAGTAATGTTGACCGTGTGCACTGTATACGGCAAGCCCATCTCTTCAAGGGCAACCGAGATCTTGCGGCCGTTAGGGGTATCAAAGGTGTGTAATTGAATCGACATAGAAACACTCTGCTGATGAATGATTGATTAATAAGGATTGCGGGAGACGTCTTACTTATTGTCGTGCGTGTGCCTTAGGTTATCTGCTGTACACAATGGGCTTGGTATCGAGGCGATTACTTTGCAGGTACTGCGGGCTGTTCGTTGCCCAACAAATATTTTTTTAAAAGTGGGTTTACCAGAGCGACTTCTTCTTGCGCCTCACGTGCAAACGATTCTGGCGAACTAAACAAGGGCGTCGCCCCCTCGTGATGCATCGTCTTTAAAACCTGAGGATCTTTCGAAGCAATTTCAATAGCCCCAACAATGGCATCCACAGAAGGCTTTGGAGTGCCTGCGCGCACCATCAGGCCGTACCAAGTCATGACAGTCATATCCAAACCCTGCTCGCGCAAAGTTGGTACAGTGCTCAAGGAGTCCAAGCGTTCGCTTGACCCAATGGCGAGCGCGCGAAAGGCCTGATTGCGCATATGCGGCATCGCAACCGACAGCGAAGGCATCCCCATCGAAACATGTCCTCCCAAAGCATCGATCATCATAGGCGCGGTGCCCTTATAAGGAATCACTACGGCTTGACCCAGCTGGGCTTTTTCGATGATCTGCCGCGCCATGATTTCGCCGTGGCGTGTGGCTGCGCCAAACGAACAAGGAGTCTGTGCTTGCTTGCAACGTTCGATAAAGCCAGAAAATGTTTGATCAGGCGAATTGGTATACACACCAAAGATCATTGGGTTTTGCTGCAGTTTCGACACAAGATAAAAATCGCGCAGCAAATCAATATCGGCTGACGGAATCGTGACAGGCCAAAACAAGGCCTGGTTCACTTGCATCAAAATAGTATGCCCGTCAGCAGGTAAGCTTTTGACATATTGACTGCCAATCATGCCGTCAGCGCCGGTGCGGTTCATGACAACAACAGGCTTTTTCCAGTGCTCGGACCAAACCTTTGCGAGGTTACGAGCCAACACATCTGTGGCACCGCTCGCACTATACGGCACGACGATTGTGACAGGCCCCGAAGGAAAATCAGCACGCGCGCACGCGCACCACAGCGTACAAACTAGCATTGTGATGAAGGCGCGATACAACAAACTCACCAGGCACCTGTCTCGCAGCACAATATTTTTCAAATGATATTCACACAGAACAGTGCATTGCCATCACGAATCAACACACTGTTATGAAGGATGACCAGGTTGTTATAGCTTGTACGCCTGACGTCCGATCAGCTTCCAGTCACCGCCTTCTAGGCGAAACACGTACATGACGTCAAGTTCGACATGGGCGGGGTTGCCACCCGTATTGGTATCGCCTGACAAGTGATTGCGAACAATCGCATTGTTGCCCATCAGCACAATATTCTGTTTGCTGATCTCGATTTTGGTGAACACAGAGCGACGCTCGACCAAGGCCGAAACAAACTCAGCCTTATTTTCAAGCCGCCCATTAGAGTGACCGTAACTTAACTGCGCACCCGTGATTGCGTTGAGCTTTTGCGCGTCGCCAGAAATAATGGCCGCGTTCAAGCTATCCATTGCTTTAGCCACATCCGCCTCAGTAGCTTGTTGCGCAAACGCGCTCGAGCAGGTCAAGACAAAACAAGTCAAAAATTGAAAAAACCGCGTCATGAAAGTCTCCGACAAATATTGTGATTATTGGTAGGGTATTTATAGTCGATAAATCGCCAATCAGGACAGTATTTTTTATGAAATTAACTCGAACCCACCGAGTTGCACCAGGCGTTGTAACTTTTTTGGTTACAAAAAAGTGGGAGAAAAGACCCTAAATACGTAGTGTTGCGTGTTGCCCTATGTGGCTGAACTCTCTATTATTTATCCATGGAAAAACGCGTCACAACCCTAGAAGTCTTGACAGAGCAAAATCAAAAATCAATCGACCGTCTTGATCGCTCGATTGCTGACCTTCGTTCAGACATGAATTGCAGATTCACTGAAGTAGATCGTAAATTTACGTGGCTGATCGGTATGCAGTTCACCACGTTCATTGCCATCATCGGCATCTTTGCAAAACTCGTCAATATTTTCTAAGCAGGCCTTGGCAATCCAAGGCCTACCGATTAATTCACTTAGACGAAAGACCCATGGAAAAACGCATCACGATCTTAGAAGTCTTAGCCGAGCAAAATCAAAGATCGATCGATCGCCTTGATCGATCGATTGTCGATCTGCGCTCTGACATGAATTGCAGGTTTACTGAAGTCGATCGAAAATTCACTGATGTCGATCGTAAATTTACGTGGCTGATCGGTATGCAGTTCACCACGTTCATTGCCATCATCGGCATCTTTGCCAAGCTGGTCAATATTTTCTAAGCAGGCCTTGGCAAGCCAAGGCCCCTTGATCGACTCAACTAAACAGAGAAATTCAACTTCAAACCGGGTCGATCCCATTTCATTGAAACTAGCTTGCCGGTTGACGACACCGTAATATAAGCCGTCATCAAATCTGCCCCACCAAAACAGATGTTTGTCACATACCCATCAGGTATCGGCACAGCACGCACGAACTTACCAGCAGGCGTCACAACCGTAATCGTGCCAGTTACCAGTGTCGCCACACAGATGTTGCCCTCGCCATCAATCCCCATGCTATCTAAGCGATCGTAGTGCGTAAATTCGTACACTAAGCGCCCACCGTGAGGCGAAGGCGCGGGCTGTTTAGCAACCTTACCTGGGGCAACAATATCAAAGGCCCAAATCCGCGCAGTTTCTGTTTCGGCGATGTAAATGACTTTACCGTCGGGCGACATCCCAATGCCATTGGGCGCACTAATCGGATACACCACCTCTGCGATCGACTTGCCATCAATCGAAGCGTAGTAAATGCCCCCGTGGGCGCGCGTACGATCGTATTTTTTTCCAAAGTCGGTAAAGTAAAAGCCCCCTAGGGTGTCAAATACAAGATCGTTAGGTGCCGAGAGTTTATGTTCGCCGCAATGGGTGTAAAGCTTTTTGACCATGCCCGTCGCAAGGTCGAGTCGATCAATCGAGCCGCCTTGGTAATCGGCAGAGGGGCCTGTTGAAGCAAAGTGATTAGGCGGATACGAGTTGCCTCCGTTATTGCAAATGTAGATCGCGCCATCAGGCCCGCGCGCCAGACCGTTTGGGCCGCCCGGGCAGGCAATCATATCTACGCGCCCGTCAGGGTAAATCCGTTGAATACGCGAATTGCGGATTTCAGTCACCAAGACAGAACCATCTGGCAAGGCCAACGGGCCCTCCGGAAAGCCCATATTCGTAGCAAGAACTTTAAACTCAGGTAGTTCAGTATTCATCATTGTCTCCACAGATTTATTTTTGTTTGAGAATCATCTCAGCTGCTTTCTCAGCAATCATCATCGTCGAGGCGCACGTATTGGCCGACACGATATTAGGCATAATTGAAGCGTCTACAACCCGCAGCCCTTCGAGGCCGTGCACACGCAACTGCGCATCGACCACGGTGCCTTTGTCTGCACTAGGCCCCATGCGAGCCGTACCGTTCAAATGATAAGACGACACGCCATAGCGTCGAATGTAATCAAGCATTTCATCGTCGCGCTCGACCTGTACACCCGGCATTGACTCACCCACCGAGTATTGCGTTAACGCCTGCGTTTTTAATAACTGACGGGCGAGCCGCATCCCATCAAGCAAAACCCGTCGATCATTTTCATGGTCAAGATAATTGGGCTGTATCACGGGTGCCTCGAACGGGTCAGTCGACTTAGCATGCACGTAGCCCATACTTTCAGGACGATGTTGCCAGACCCCACAGGTCATCCCTGGATACTTGTCTAACAAACCCACATAGCCTTCGCGATAGCTCGCGGGCGAAAATACCCCTTGCAGATCTGGACGCGATAACCCCTGCCGCGATTGCCAAAAAAAGTGGACCAATGACGGACTTAAAGCAAGGACACTGGGCTTTTTAAACAACCATCTTGCAAGCTGCCCCCACAAGCGTGGCGCCCGTGCGAGCTCGTTGATCGTGGCAATCCCTTGTACTTTAGCCACCACACGAATCGAAAAGTGATCTTTTAAATGGTCACCGACCCCAGGCAGATCGCGCAGTACAGGCACACCTAAGCTTGAGAGCAGACTGACGGGCCCCACCCCAGACAGTTGCAATAGCTTAGGTGTGTTCAACGCTCCAGCACAGAGCAAGACTTCACGCCGTGCAAGAACCGAATGACGCGCACCACCTTTGCCACCGCGCACATACTCAACACCAGTCGCGCGTGTACCATCAAAGATAATTTTTGCAGCATGCGCCTGAGTCAAGACAGTCAGGTTCGGGCGCTTACGTGCCGGCCGTAAAAATATACGAGCCGTACTCATGCGATAGCCACGATGAATAGTGCGCTGAAAGTATCCAACGCCCGCCTGTTTCGCGCCGTTGTAGTCTGGATTGCGGGGGATGCCTAACTCTTGGGCTCCGGAAATAAACGCTTCGCTGATGGGGTGAATCCAGTCAATATTAGTAATCGGCATCAAGCCTGAACGGCCACGATACGTATCATCGCCCTCACCAATACGTGACTCGGTTTTTTTAAAAAAGGGTAAAACATCGGCGTAGCTCCACCCTGGATTACCCTCTGCGGCCCAGCCGTCAAAATCTTCAGCTTGCCCGCGGTTATAGACCAAACCGTTAATCGCCGTTGAACCACCCAGGGTTCTGCCCTGCGGCACCGGCACGCGTCGACCCCCGGTGTGCTCGGTCGGTTCTGTCGAGAACGGAAACGTCACCTTTGGATCAAAGACTTTTTTAATGTAACCGGCGGGCATATGCAACATTGGATCCCAATCCGAAGGCCCAGCTTCAAGCACGCAAACCGTTACCGATGGGTCTTCGGATAAGCGATTGGCCAAGATCGACCCAGCTGCCCCGCTGCCGATGATAATGTAATCAAAGTTACCCTGTGAAAGGGCTGGTGGCGTTGTCATCAATGCGCCCCAAGATAAGCAGCGCGTACTTTAGGGTCGCGCCGCAGTTCTGACCCTTTACCCTCTAAGGTGATGCGACCCGTTTCAAGTACGTAGGCGCGATCGGCAACGGCTAACGCTTGATTGGCCATTTGCTCAACCAACAAAATCGTCACCCCGCGCTCTTTCAACGCGCGAATGATGGCGAAAATTTCTTTGACGATCAACGGGGCTAAACCCAACGAAGGCTCGTCCATCAGCAACAGAGTTGGGCGCGACATCAAAGCGCGTGCGATTGCAAGCATCTGCTGCTCGCCGCCCGACATAGTGCCTGCCATTTGCTCTTGGCGCTCTTTTAGCCGCGGAAAAATCCTGAACTGCTCTTGCACCTCGGCGTCAATCACAGACTGGGCATCTTTGCGATGAAAGGCACCAAGCAACATATTATCGAGTACGGTTTGATCCGGAAACACCTGACGCCCTTCTGGCGACTGAGCGATCCCCAAGGGCACCCGAAGATGTCCCGGCATCTGCGTCACGTCTTGCCCCGCAAAAAGCACTCGGCCAGCGGCCGCGGGTTCAAGCCCCGAGATGGTTTTCATCAAGGTGCTTTTGCCGGCGCCATTGCCGCCAATAATGGTCACAATCTCGCCAGCAGCGACGTGCAATGAAATCCCTTTGATGGCTTCAATCGCGCCGTAACGCACTTCTAGCTGATCCACCTCAAGAACAGGTTTATTGGACATCGTCATCCACCCCAAGATAGGCTGCGATCACGCGCGGATTATTTTGCACCTCTGCCGGGCTGCCCTCAGCAATCTTCTCGCCGTAGTCGAGCACGATGACATGATCTGAAATCGCCATCACCAAATCCATATGGTGTTCAATCAACAGTATCGTGATGCCAAGATTACGGATCTGAGAAATGACTTGAATCAGATCTTGCGTTTCTTGAGGATTTAAACCTGCAGCAGGTTCATCGAGTAGCAACAAACGTGGGTGCGTCGCTAAGGCGCGCGCAATTTCAAGGCGCCGTTGCATGCCATAGGGCAGGCTACCCGCCAATTCATGTGCTTTGTCTTTTAGGCCTAACAACTCGAGAATCTGTAACGACTCGCGATAGGTCGAGGCCTCTTCGTGTCGTGCGCGCGGCAGACCCAACAGATAGCTGAGCATTCCGGCTTTCAAACGCGAGTGCAAGCCTACCTGAACGTTTTCTAAGACGGTCATGTTGCTAAACAGCTTAAGGTTTTGAAACGTACGCGCTAGGCCTAAGCTGCAAATTTTGTTCGCCGCCAATCCTGCAATTGACCGCCCGTTAAATTCAACGCTGCCGCTGTCGGGTTCAATCACGCCTGACAAGATGTTTAGCAAGGTTGTTTTACCCGCACCATTGGGGCCGATCAACGAATGAATATGCCCGGTTTGAACACTGATACTGACACGATTCGTCGGAATCACACCGCCATAGGCTTTGTATAAATTATCGGTTTTTAACAAGGGCTGATCCGCCGCAACAACTTTATCGGCCCTCAACCGCCAGGGCCCTGCTTCTTGCTTCACCGACGCTGGCGTAAACCAAGAGGCGAAGAGTTTTTTCGCTGCACTGCGCACCATGCCTGACAAACCATCGGGCATGACATACAACGCAAACAACAGCAACGCCCCATAGGTGAAGTGTTGCAAATGCGGCCAGCGCGCAAGAAAAGCATCCAGCAGCGTCAATACAATCGCGCCAAGTACCGGGCCATAGATCGAACTGCCACCAAACAAGACAATCAATAAAAAGAAAATTGACAGTCCAAAGGTAATGAAGTCTGAACTGATGTATTGGTTTTGCTGAGCAATCAACGCACCGGCCAAACCGCAAGTCACGGCACTAATGACAAACGCCAAAACCTTAAAACGATAGACACTGACACCCACACTCTCAGCCGCCACCTCAGCGGTATTGACGGCTCTGAACGCACGTCCATACTTGCCATTGACCAAAGCTCGAATCGACAGGTGCGCCAGAATCGCCAAAAATCCAACAAACCAAACCCACTCTTTAGGGCCAAGGCGCACACCACCAAATAAACTTGGCGGCACCACACCATAAATGCCGGCCTGCCCACCAAATACGTCTTGCCACTCTGACACAATTTTTTCGATCACGATGCCAAAGGCGATTGTGACCATCGCCAGGGCTGGGCCTTTGACGCGTAACGCTGGCAAGGCAATGATGGCGCCAAAAACACCCGAGATCACGCCACTGGCGGCGAAGGCAACCCAGGGGTTCCAACCTGCACGCGTGGTCAGCAAGGCCACAGCATAGGCGCCAACCGCAAACAAGCCAGCGTGACCGAGTGATTTTTGGCCGGTGACGCCCACTAAAACGTTTAGCCCAGAGCCCGCCAAATAGTTGACGCCGACTAAAAACATCACCTTCAGATAAAACCCGTTATCCGTCGAAAACGGCAACAGAGCGATCATCGCAACGACTAGCGCCAAGCCAAACAGATGGGCTCGATTATGTTGCTCAAGCATCACACTTTCTCCACTTGACGCTGCCCCAGCAAGCCTTCAGGCTTAACGGCCAGCACAACAATAATTAAGAGAAAAATGCTGATTTCGCGCATCTCGGCTTGCCACAAACCCACGAGCGCTTCGAGCAAGCCCAAGAGAAATCCACCCAACATGCAGCCGCGTGGGTTATTGAGCCCACCCACAATGGCCGCAGAAAATGCCTTCAGTGCAATCGTCAATCCCATAAAGACCGAAGCGGTCGTGATGGGTGCAATCAACATTCCTGCCAACCCAGCCAAACTTGAACTGACCACAAAGGCGAGTACGACAATCGCTGAGACATTAATGCCCATCAGTGTTGCCGCATTGCGACTATGTGCCACCGCGCGTACCGCTTTACCAAAACGGGTTTTTCGCAGCACAAAATCCATACAAAACATCATAAGAATGCTGACAATCAACACAAGGACTTCTTGGGGCACAATCCCAGCGCCGCCAATTCGAATCACATCGTTACCCAAAGGCGACGGCAACACAATTGCTGTCGGCCCCCAAATGGCTAAGGCCGTATTTTGAATAATGATGCCAAAGCCAATGGTGCTCATGACCCAGGCCAGGCCAACAAAACCCACGAAGGGACGCACCGCCGTGTAGTAAAGCAACACCCCAAGCAAGCCGAGCACGACCACACTTGCAAGCAAACCAATCGCATAGCGGAACGGCGTGACATCGGTCACTTGTAAGGCCTCGGTAATATCTTTACCAGCGAGCAACAGCACGGCCGAGACGCCGACCAGCGTGCCCACAGCGAGAAACTCGCCCTGACCAAAATTAAACGTTTTTGTTGTGGTGTGCGTGATGCTAAAACCGAGCGCGACCAACGCGTAGATGCCACCGAGCGCTAAGCCGCTGAAGACGGCCTGCAGAATTGCTACCATGTCTGCCTTCCTTGCATCTGCTTTGCAAACAGCCTTTCGCGTTGCTGCGAAAGGCTGCCAAAAAGCGCTTGTTGCTTGTTGATTATCGCTTCAGATCGGCGGGCGTAATCGATTTCAAAATATCATCTTGAAAGCGAACGATCGCACCGCTTTCTGTCCACTTCGCAAGATAAAAGTCATCCACGCTCAAACCATCGTGCTTGGTTTTTGTGAAAGGCTTGTCGTACATTTTGATCACACCTTGCACGCCAGACAAATCCTCAAGCGCAGCGGCAACCTTAGGGCCGTCGGTCGAGCCAGCTTTAGTAATGGCAGCGGCCAACAACGTGACCGCGTCATAACCCTGCGCCGCACACACAAACGTCGTCATGGTTGGGAAGTTCTTGCGCACACGCTCACCCAGCGCTTTGGTACGCTCGTTGCTGTCTTCAGTGGTTGACGCCGCGATAATCAAATGCGGTGCCAACTTAGGACCAGTCATGCGATAGTAAAGTGAACTCAAATTACCCCAGGTGCCAAGGGTTACCGGAAAGTAATTGATTTTCTCCATACTCTTGACTACGTTGGCTGCGCCATCAGCAATCGCATAAATGATGACTGCGTCAGCACCCGCATTTTTAATCTTTGTCATCTGCGAGGTGATGTCGGTATCCTTAGGGCCAAACTTTTCGATCAGCACTGGCTTGACACCGTGCATTTCAAGCACCTCTGCAGCATCTTTAATACCTGCCTGACCGTAGCCAGTCGAATCCGCAATGATGGCGATTTTTTTGTTTTTAGACGCTTTTACGGCATAGGCTGCAAGCAGAGCAACCTGCTCACGATCGACCATCGATACGCGGAACATATAGTTTTGCGACTCTTTCGCGTAGCGATTGGTAATTTCTGTAGCCGTTGCGGTGGCGCCAATCACGGGGATTTTAGCGGCTTGCGGTATGTGCAACCAGGCCAAAGCATTGCCCGAGTTTGCAGGGCCAATCACGCCAACGACTTTCTCGTTGTCGATCAGTTCAGTCATGTTCTGAATGGATTTTGGTGGAGTCCCCAAATCATCACGGATGACACCGACCACTTTACGGCCGAGTAGACCGCCATTTTTGTTGATGTCTTCGATTGCGGCCTCAAACCCCCAGCGCGCTGCGATTCCCAGTTCGGCCACAGCCGTACCTGACATATCTGCGTTGTAGGCAATTTTGATGTCTTGCGCCTGCGTGGCACCAATGGTGAGCGCCGAGCCGAGCGCGAGCGCCACGGCAATACGTTTAAATAGCTTCATCCTGAGTCTCCGGTTTAAATTTTCTTGATAGCGGCAAAAGTTTCACCGTTAAGACTGTATGTGCTGGCGTTCATACTGAGCTTACGCTGTCTCTTGTCGAGTGATTTTGGCTTTTATCGGTAGTTTGTGTTGACTACTTATTGGGCATCATACCGGTTCAAGTTATCGTTTGACGCGACTCTGCAGGCAGCTGCGGGTTTCCCCTGATAAAGTCAGCTGCTTTTTCGGCAATCATCATGGTGGGCGCGCCGGTATTACCTGAGGTCATTGCGGGCATCACTGACGCATCGACGACACGCAAGCCTTCTAGACCCAACACGCGCAGCTCTGAATCGACCACCGCAGCTGGGTCGCTCGCGTGTCCCATTTTGCAGGTACCCATAAAGTGCCAAGCCGTACCGCCACGTTCGCGTGCGCAGGCCAGCAGCTCAGCATCGGTTTGCGCAGCGGCAGGAGGGAAATCATCGGCTTGACCATACTTTGCAAGAGGCGGGCTGTGCAAAATTGCCCGAGCCAGGCGCAAGCCATCGATCGCCGTTTGCTGATCGCGCGGGTCAGTCAGATAGTTTGGCTGAATGCGTGGCAGCTCAAAGGGATTGGTCGACCGCGCACGTACAAAGCCCACGCTGTGCGGTCGCTGTTGATAGAAACCAAGTGTCATCCCGGCAAACTGATCAAGCTGGCCCGCAATGCCAGCCGCATAGCTACCGGGTGAAAAATGCAACTGTAGATCAGGCTCGGTCAGTTCAGGGCGCGAGGCGGCAAAGCCAAAGGCGACCGAGGGGCTAATCGACAAGACGCTGGGTCTACCCAGTGCCCATTTCAAAATTTCACCTAATAATCTGACGCCCCGAGCGGTGCTGTTAATGGTTTGCACGCCTTGCACACGCACGACCGAGCGCACCATAAAGTGGTCGTGAAAGTTTTCACCAACACCCTCAAGCGCATGAAATACTGGGATCCCGAGCTCGCTCAGTACAGCGGCAGGACCAATGCCTGACAACTGCAACAACTTTGGTGTGTTGGCGGCCCCGGCACTCAAAATGACCTCGCGCTTTGCCCGCACAGTTTGCACGGGCGCGCCCGGCGCCACTTGATACTGCACCCCCACCGCACGCTTACCTTCAAATAAAATGCGTGTCACCTGCGCACGTGTGCGCACCTCAAGGCGAGCTTGCCCGCGTGCGCGGGCTGGCTTTAAAAAGGCTTTTGCAGCGCTAACGCGGCGCCCGTTCTGAATCCAGCGCTGGTAATAACCTGCGCCTTTCTGACTGGCCGCGTTGTAATCAATGTGCGAGGGCAAACCAAACCCGGCCGCGGCCTCAATGTATGCATCACACAACGGATGACGCCAGTCACAATTGGTAATCGGCAAGAGCCCCTCAGAACCCCTGAAGTGTGCATCATGTGGTGCCAAACGTTTTTCAGTACGCTTGAAGTAGGGCAACACTTCGGCATACGACCAACCACGATTACCAAGTGCTGCCCAGTTGTCGTAATCACTGGCGGCACCTCGCGTGTAATTAAACCCATTAATTGAACTCGAACCACCTAAAGTGCGCCCCATGCGCGTGATCACCTGGCGCCCATCAATCCCCGGACCCGGTTCGGTCAAAAAATTCCAGGTGTAGGCCGGATCATGCCCGACCTTAATAAAACCTGCTGGGATATGAATGTAAGGATTACGATCGGGTGCCCCGGCTTCGAGCAGGCAGACTGAAACACTTGGATCTTCAGTTAAACGATTGGCCAGCAAGCACCCCGCAGCACCCGCGCCCACAATGACGTAGTCATAGCTTTGCATCAACCCTCACTTTCGTAATCAAGCACGAAGCACCAATAAATTGCAGCGGTACAAATGTTTGGTTTGTCGCGCCACTCACTTTAATTTTGTCGGCAACGTGAGCGAGAGCAACGCCGCCAGTATCAACAAAACACCCGCCGAGCCAAAGGCGACCCAATGCGTGCCATAGACCTCGTAGGCCCAACCGCCCAGCCATGAACTGATCATGGCGCCAACTTGATGCGAGAGATATGTCCAACCATACAAAATGCCCACCAGCCTGACCCCATACAAGTCGGCCAGGATCGCCGAGGACATTGCGATACTGCCCGCCCAAACAATCCCACCGATCGCTGCGGCGACATACAACTCAAAGTGCGTACCAACGATTAAGAGCGCAAAGAAACCCAGACCACGAATCAAATAAATCGTTGAAAGAATGTAACGGCGCGGGATTTTATCGGCTAGGCGCCCCAGCACCAAAGTGCTAAAGATCGCAACCAAACCAATCAAACCGATCCCGAACGAGCTGGTGGTTGAGTCAAAACCGTGATCCATCAACATCGGCATGCCGTGGGTTCCTAGCAAATTCATGCTGAAGCCGCACGTGAATAGGCCCAAGCAGATTTTCCAGAACGGTACTGTCTGAACGGCTTGACTGAAAGTCATTGCGGCGGTGGGTGACACAGCCACTTTTGCAGACTGCGTGGGTGCGACAGTGGTTTTGCCCTCACCCGTTGTCAGCGTGTCCGTCCCTGCAGGCGCAACATCGCGCATCACGTAGACCGCGATCGGCACCGTGACGACCGCAAACGCAAGCGCATACCCAAGCAAGGTTGCTTGCCAGCCGTAATGATGAATGGCCATGGTGAGTACCGGTGTCATCACCGCAATCCCAGCCATCGACCCTGTTGATAAGAAAAATAAAGCCATGCCGCGCTGCCGCGTAAACCAACGGCTGATCACAGGCGTCACCGCGACGGGGCTGGTAAAGGCCAGGCCCACAGACAACAGGACACCAAAGGCTAGAAAAAACGACCAAGGCGTGCGCGCGTAGATCGACCAGATCGAGGAAAGCAGAACAATCGTCACCCCTAACAACAACACAAACTTTGTGCCTCGTCTGGCAACCAGATACCCGCCAAGTGGCATCGCAAGGCCGTAGCACAGCATCCCAATGGCTACGATACCTGCTAACAAACTACGGCTAAAGCCTAGATCTTGGGCGATAGGCAAAAAAAACGGGCCAATCCCCATCCGCATGCCAACGGTCAACAGCGTAAGCAGCGAAGCGCCTGCAACGATATTCCAGCCAAAATACCAACTACCAACTTTTGACTGCGCCAAGGTATGTCTCCAGTTTTTATTTTTTTGCAATTGCCACGAATTTTGTGCAATGTGGCCTATCTTTTTGTGCCTCATGACCGCTCTGAGCACACAGCTTAATGGTAAGGTGTTTGTCGTCAGCGTGAATATCCTGCACTCACCACGCAATTGCCCGCTCATTCCGCACACTTCTTTTCAGACAATCATGCTCACATCTCTTCGCCAAACAGCCAAGCACTTAATCTTATCACTCGCGACCTTGACGTTGACCTCAGCTTCGATGGCGCAGGCGCCTACTGTGAACTATCTGGATCAGGCCTGGACCGCACAGGACCGTGCTGATTATTACTGGACCTCGCAAGGGTCTGCGCTGTTGTCCTATGGCATCTATCTTGCGCTTGAAGCTGCAGGCACAACAGACTTGTTTAACTCGCCAGCGCACAATGATCGTATGGGTCTGCTCACCGAGCCACTAAACCTCGCGCAAAATCCAGACAATTTACCGGTTGGCGTCGCAAAGGCCTCAGTCACCGTCGGGCAATATAAAGGCACCTATGCGGGCCTGACCTGTGCCGCCTGTCATACCGGCCAAATTCAGTATCAGGGCAAACAAATACGTATCGAGGGTGGCGCCACAAGCCGCCTCGCACTTTGGGATTGGCTGCGTTCGTTGTCTGCCTCGCTCGATAGTGTCTCAACCGATCCTGCAAAATACAAAGCGCTGACTGAGCGTATTCGCACCAGGGGTTCGGTTGACGAAGCGGATCTTCGTAAACGTTTGATGGCCGACACTGCATTGCTCAGAGAGCGCGTCGACACGATTTTGCTGATGCCGTTTGATTCGGGCCCGGGCCGTATGGATGCACTCGGGCTGATTCACAATGCGTTTATGGGTGGCGCCACGGGTACGCTTCAAAACATGCGTCTGGCGGCGGCGCCTGTTAAACCGCCTTTTCTCTGGAACGCTCCGCAATCGGCTTGGATTCAGTGGAGCGGCATCAGTGACAACCCATTGACTAGAAACTTTAGCGAAACCCTGGGCGTTTTCGCGCGTTACGACTTGAAGTCTGCCGATCCCGAGTCAGGCTTATTTGAAACGACCACCGACGTCAAAGGGATGGTCAAACTTGAACATCTGCTTAGACGTCTTGCCCCTCCTAAGTGGCCTGAAGAGCTGCTTGGCAAGCTTGATGAAGGGCGGGTTAAAGACGGTGAAAAACTCTTTGCCAAACATTGCATCGAGTGCCATACCTCCTATCCTTATCGGTGGAGTGAACCACGCAAAGGCGGGATGCGAGGTATCGAAAATGCGCTGGTGCCACAAAGGATTGTTGGAACCGATGCCACCCAACTGAATGGGGTCTCGTTTGACCCCAATCCACTGATTGCAACCAAGAATCTGGCTTCGTATTTTGATGGCAAGCAGGCGGTCTCTAATGGCGATTACACGGCGAAGATCGTTGGGCAAATGCTTACGCGCGCGCTCAAGCAAGCGGGCCCTTTCACCCAGAGTGACCTAGACGACATGAATGGCTATACGCCCTCGGCCACGAGCGCCCCCGTGCAGAGCTACAAAGCGGGCCCCAGAGATGGCGTGTGGGCAACCGGGCCGTTCTTGCACAACGGTTCTGTACCGAACATCTACGAACTCTTGTCGCCAGCGTCTGAGCGCTCAAAAACGTTTTACGTTGGTCGTGACTTTGATCCGGTCAAGCTTGGGCTTGATATCGCTGGTAACAAAGAGGGGTACTTCTTTGACACGACGCGCATTGGCAATTCAAATGCCGGGCATTCGTTTGAACACACCATGGGTCCAGGTGTGGTTGGCCCGGCCTTCAGCGAAAGCGAACGTTTCGCCTTGATTGAATACCTCAAGTCGATTCCGAATCAAGCCGGGCGTATCACACCCTATGGCGGCCCGAAAGATCCGTTGATCGCCAAAGAAGACCCGCTTTGGTTTAACAAAAAACACCCGTACTCTTCTTCTGCACCAAGCCCTGTGAGCGCTAAATAATGTCAGATCATATTGACGGCCCCCGCCAAACAGCTGACCCCGTCAGTGATCTTACCGATCTGTTTGCTTTTACCAGCCCCGCCAATTCAAAGCGCACAGTCCTCATCGCGTGCGTGCTGCCTTTTGCGGGTGAGTCGGCGTTGTTTTCAAACACGATTAACTATGCGTTTGTAGTGCGCCGACTTAAGCAGACGGGTTTGGGTTTGCAAGCCGGTTTCGAGGCCCTGGCAGACGAGTGGCGCTTTACTTTTCAGTTTGAAGTGCTAGGGCCTGAAACCGTGACAGGACGGGCCAGGCAAGCTGGACATTGTGTGCTGCCCAGTGGCGCCACTCTTGCCTTGACCGTCAATGACGAGCAAGGCTTCGCAACGGCCGATGGGCGTACCCGCGTGTTTGCCGGTTTGCGGTCAGATCCGTTTTTTCCGGGTTGGTTGCCGGGGTCAATGAAATCTGTCCCAAACTACCTTGAAAACGACAATGTTCTGAGCGTTGTTGTTGAGTTTGATACAGACTCAACTCTTGCACCGCAACATGGCAGCCTCTATGGAGTCATTGCCGAAACAACCGCACGTCACCCAAATCCAAACGCCAATGTCATCCCGCGCTTTGACTGGGTCGGGCGCCCCGAACAAACAAACTTCATCATGGATCACGTGCCTGGGGCAGTCGATATTCGCGATCTTTGGAATCAAGAAACGCCCTTTGCACTTAATGCAGCGCGCCTGCCGCTCTATCGCCAACGGCTCACTGAAAGCTTTCAGCTGTGGGATCAAAAAGATCAGAACATTGAATGGGATCCCGCTTCACTTCAAGCGCATGTGAATGTGCGGCTCAATGACTTTCTGACGTTTGACGTTGCCAAGCCAATGAGCGACAAGAGCCATCTTGAAATTGAAAAGAGTACGCTTGAAGGACGCCCTTACACGACGGGTGGCGGGCGCACCGTGAATGCGAACGTCATCGACATTTTGGTTACCTGGCTCATTAACCGAGATCGAGGCGCGTTTTTGCAAGGCGGTGCGTTGCAGGCGACGCAACCTGGCAGCACAACATTTCCGTATGTGCGACCCGGCAACAAAAACCTGTTGAGCGTCACACGTAGCGTCGAACTTAAGGCCTCGGCCCAAGAAGTCTGGCAAGCCATTGGCGGCTTTGGTAGCCTGTGGCATCCGCTGGTCGCACAACTTACACTTACTGGCGAAGGCACGGGGCAATTGCGTCGTATTGAAACCCTTGACGGAAAAATCATGATCGAGCGTCTGAGCGAGCGTGATGAGGCTTCAAAAACCTACCGCTATGCCATGGTCAGCGGGATTCCAGCAAACCCCTACAACGGTACGCTTTCAGTTCAAGCTACTGCAGCGGGATCGAGTGTGACGTGGTCAGTGTCGTATCGACCCGAAGGCCAGGGCGATTTAATCGTGCGCTTGATTATCTCGAGCCTTCTGAACGCGGGTATGGCAGAACTCAAGAAGCGTTTTGGCGCGACGACGTGAACAGGCCAAGCTCGGTGATCGCCCTACCCGCCGCCACCGATGGCGCGCTCGCGCTGTTAAATCACGAAAGTATTTTGGATCGGTGCTGGCAAACCATCGAGCGATATCCCGAACGCATGGGGATTGCTGCGCAACTGATTGACGAAGAGTATCGTCGCTCGCATTTCTTAGGAGACGCCGGCGCCCTTGAGCGCCTTCTTGTGCTCTCTGACACCTTGCTGCAGCAGTCTGCGAGGTCGGGCGAGACGTACTTACTGGCAGCGCAAATTGCGTCGCTGGTTCATAAGTTCGCTGATGCGAAGCTTTATTTGGTTCAGGCAAACGATCTTGCCGCTGATGCTCAAAGCGTTTTGCGTCAACAACTATCAATCGATCACGCGACCGGTCACAATTGGCAGGGCGTGCTCGAGACAAGGCTGCGCTTAAGCGAACAAAGCCCGAGCTTGCAAAACCTTGTGGCGCTAGGTGCCCTGTACGCTGAAATGGGCCTGTACCAAGAGGCTGAAAATTCGTATCTCAACGCGATTGTGCAAGACCGCGAACATTCGCCGTTCAGTCTGGCTTGGGCGTGTTTTCAGTTGGGCGTGTTGTTTGGCGAAACGCTTACGCCAGCTGACCCAAAGGCAGCGCAGTATTGGTACGAGAAAGCCATGGCCTACCTGCCTGCCTACACGCATGCGCGCGTGCATTTAGCCGAGTTGCATCTTGACGCAAGGCAATTCGACTCGGCGCTCAAGCTATTGCAACCGATCCAAGACAGTGCAGATCCAGAAGTGTCTTGGAGACTGGCGCAGCTTTATGAAAAAACAGGTCAGACACGCGAGGCGCGTCACCATCTTGCACGTACGCAGCATATTTTTGAGCAGTTATTAACTCACCACGAACTCGCCTTTGCCGACCACGCTGTCGATTTTTATCTTGAAGAAGGTGATGATCCAGACAAAGCGCTACAACTCGCGTTGCTGAACCTAGACAATCGAGCCACGCTAAGAGCCTTCGAACTTAGCGTCGAAGCGGCGCAGGCTGCTAGCCAGAACCTCATGGCTCAAGCCTTGGCCGGCCGTGCCGCCGTACAGTGGGGGCATCTGCCAGCCTTTGAGCACTCAACCTTGAAAGCGAGCCGGCACTCGGCTCTAAACGCAGCCGTTGCACCCATTCCACACACCTCTGCATTTAATTTTTCAAATACCTGAGCCAAGGCTGAAAATGAACCGACGAAATTTTTTAGTCAGCAGCACCGTCAGTGCAGTGTCGTGTGCGCTGCCGGTTAGCTTAAGTTTGACGACAGCACCGGCGTTTAGCGCCGCAGTGACGCAAAGTGTTGGTGAGCCTTTGCTGACTCAACCAACGACTCAAGACTCCCTATTCAGGCTGCACAACTGGGAATCCGCCCCTGAGCATAGTGAGTCAAACGAAGCAACCGCCCCGCTCATTAGCTTGTCGAGCAACTGGAAAGCCAACTGGCTTTGACCGCAGCCGAGACATTTTTTTGTAAAGCCCTCGTAAACGATCAAGGCTTGCGAATACGCTAAGCACTCAAAGCGCGACGTTCAAGAAACTCTAGCATCACCTGCGCGCATTCTTTAGCATGCGAAAACGGTAATCCGTGGCGCGCATGGTTAAACACCTGAAACTCAGAATTAGGCAGCTTGCTATGCATCTCGGCCATTTGGTCGACTGCAATAAACGGGCTACCGTCTGCATGCAGCAACAACACGGGCAGTTCAAGCTCATGCAGTCGCGGTCCAAGGTCGGCGCCGACTAAAATATCCCGCGCCACGATAATCGACTCAATGGGATGATTGCCTTGTTGCTTTTCATACCAAGCGCGTTTGGCTGGCGACATCTTGGCGTCGTCATGAAATCGCCGAGGCATCAAACGCTTTGACCAGGCTGCCCCGCCCTGCTCTTTAAGCAAAGTATCCCACTCCACGACATTTTGAATGACACCACCGCGAAAGGCGGTATTGGTGAGCGTTAACGAATGCAGGCGTTCGGGATGCTGTAGGGCGTACGCCAGGGCGGCTGTGCCACCGATTGACTCGCCTACTAAGTGAAAGCGCTTCACATCAAGCGTATCAGCGATCAACGAGATATCTTTTTTCAAGATATCAAAACTAAGATCGCCCGCTGGCTTGGCCGTTGATTGGCCAAAGCCTCGCATATCAAACCGCGCAATGCGATAGTTCAACCCTAACACCGGTAACCACTCCGCCCAGATCTCGGTGTTAGCGCCGACACCGTGATGAAAAATAATGGTTTCGGGATGTTCGACCCACGCAGGGGTCATATCCAGGACGTTGTAATACAACGAATCAACAAAGCCTTCTTTGAATTGCATACAAATATTCTCTATTAAAATGGTGCCCGACCCGTGCTCTGTTGGTCGTCACGCTCAGTTAGCTCAGTTAGTTAGCTTCGTTCGCTTGGTTCGCTTGGTTCGCTTGGTTCGCTTGGTTCGCTAAATTAGCGTAGATTGTTTAATTGCTCAACACACGCTGTTGAAAATCCCCAACAGCGGCACGCAGTGCCTTACCTAAAATTTTGTAATCGATTGCGTGTACAAAAAAATCGATCTGCCGGTCTTTCCACTGATCGATTTCGCTTAACTCATTGATATAGACGCCCACCTTTGTCTGCCTTGCCTGTGCCGCCTCAATAATGCGTGCGACCGCATCCTGTACAGTTGGATGGGTTAACTGCCCGTGCAACCCGTAGGATGAGGCTAAGTCAGCCGGGCCCGGCATAATCCAATCGACCTTGCTGTCTTCAAGCACTTGCTCAATTCGTTCGACGCAGGTTCGATCTTCAATCAGCCCAACTGCCACAACCTCTTGATTAGACTGCGCGGCCGCTTGTGCAAAATTGCGCTGCCCATAGCCTGCGATCTTTACACCTGTGCAGGTTGCCCGAACGCCCTCAGGCCAATATTTCATCGCCTGAACAATGCCATCGGCGCGCTCATCATGCCCCAGATGCGGGATCATCAACCCTTCGACGCCCGCATCCAATAAGCGAGACGCATCGGCATAATTTGCCGCCCCCAGTCGAACCAGGGCGTGTATGCCCGTCGCCGCACAGGCGCGAACATGCGTCTGCACAATTCGTAAATCATTGAGCGCGTGCTCAGTATCGATAATGACAAAATCGTAGCCAGCTTCAGCGTACAACTCAGAAATGTTCGAATCGCTCGAAAAAATGAAGCCTCCCAACAAAGGGCGCTTGATTGTCATTTTGTCTTTCAGTGTTGACGCCATCATGTTGCTTCGCCCGGGACTACGTATGCGAGAACATCGTCCGACCTTGCACGGGCATATCCGCCACTAAGATCGTGCCCGTCTTTGATTCAGTAATAAATAACTGTTTGTTATCCTTGCCGCCGTACGCACAGTTGGTCACTAGCTTGCCCGTCGGAGAATTAATGCGCAACATCGGTTCGCCCAGCGCACTGAACAGCCACACGACGCCTAACCCGACATGACACACCGCCAGATTATTCTCGGCATCAATCGCCATGCCA
>CAIZGG010000422.1 GCA_903932425.1 uncultured beta proteobacterium
ACAGGCAGTTTTTCAATCTCGCAAGGGGTTGGTGTACGTGCCGTGGCGGGTGAAAAAACGGCGTTCGCTTACTCTGACACGCTGTCTCCCGAGGCCTTGTTGTCCTCGGCCCGTGCTGTACGCAGCATTGCGCGTCAGGGCGCAGGTAAAACAAAAGTGCGCACCGGTGATGATCCGCGTCATGGTCAAAATTTATATGCACCGATTGACCCGCTCTCAACAATGAGTGCCCCTGAAAAAGTTGGCTTGCTCGAGCGCGTTGAAAAAATGGCACGAGCGCGCGACCCACATGTTGCGCAGGTTATGGCCAGTTTGGGCATGGAGTACGACGTCATGATGGTCGCCGGTAGCGATGGTCGTCTAGCCGCTGATGTGCGCCCGTTGGTACGCCTTTCCTTGACAGTTGTCGTTGAACGAAACGGCCGTCGTGAAACCGGTCATGCGGGTGGTGGTGGCCGTACGGGCTTGGGTTACTTCTCAGATGAAACCCTGACTCAATACGTTGAGCAGGCGGTGCATGAGGCCATGATTAATCTTGACGCGCAGGCAGCACCGGCTGGCGAAATGACCGTGGTGCTGGCAGCTGGCTGGCCTGGTATTTTGTTGCATGAGGCGGTTGGCCATGGACTTGAGGGCGACTTCAATCGTAAAGGCTCGAGCGTTTTTAGCGGTCGTATCGGTGAACGCGTTGCCTCAAAAGGCGTCACTGTGGTTGACGACGGCACGATCGAAGGGCGCCGTGGTTCGTTGAATGTTGATGACGAAGGTAACCCCACACAGCGTAATGTGCTAATTGAAGACGGGATTTTGCGCGGCTACATGCAAGACACGTTGAACTCGCGTTTAATGAAAACCGCGGCCACCGGCAACGGGCGGCGCGAATCGTTCGCGCATCTGCCTATGCCACGCATGACCAACACCTTCATGCTGTCGGGTAAAACACCTCCCGAAGAAATTATTGCCTCAGTCAAAAAAGGGATTTATGCCGCAAACTTTGGCGGTGGGCAGGTTGATATCACGAGCGGCAAGTTTGTGTTTTCAACCTCTGAAGCCTATATGATCGAGAATGGTCGCATCACTCATCCCGTTAAAGGCGCTACTCTGATTGGTAGTGGCCCCGAAGCAATGAACCGTGTGATCATGATCGGCAACAATATGAAGCTTGATAGCGGCGTTGGCACTTGCGGCAAAGAAGGTCAAAGCGTGCCGGTCGGGGTAGGGATGCCAACCATCAAGATGGAAGGCCTGACTGTTGGCGGTACCGCGTAAGCATCGCTCAGCAGGTATGTTGGTCGCCCTTGTCGAGCCCTGCCTTGAGTTGAGCTTTATTGGCAGCGCGTGGTTGTTGGGATCTTTTTGAATTTACTGTTTAATATTTTTTGTATCAGGAGTACGTTTTGTCACACAATACCGATGATTTGCGCATTCGCGAGATCAAAGAACTTGCGCCACCTTCGCACACGATGCGTGAGCACCCCTGCACACCCGAGGTGTCCTCGATCGTTTTCGAGTCGCGTCAGGCGATTCATCGTATTTTGCACGGCATGGACGACCGCCTGGTCGTGGTCATCGGCCCATGTTCGATTCACGATACCGCTGCAGCCCTGGATTACGCCAAGCGCCTGAAGGCCGAGCGCGATCGTTTTAAAGGCGAACTCGAGGTTGTGATGCGCGTGTATTTTGAAAAGCCACGCACAACAGTGGGCTGGAAAGGCCTGATCAACGACCCCGATATGGATGGTAGTTTCAATATCAATAAGGGTTTGAAAATCGCGCGCGGGTTGCTGCTTGAGATCAATCAGATGTGGTTGCCGGCTGGTTGCGAGTACCTCGATATGATTACGCCGCAATACATTGCTGACCTGGTGGCTTGGGGTGCAATTGGTGCGCGTACGACTGAAAGCCAAGTGCATCGTGAGCTGGCCTCGGGTTTATCGTGCCCAGTTGGTTTCAAAAACGGTACAGATGGCAACGTCAAGATTGCAGTCGACGCCATGAAGGCGGCTTCATCGCCGCATCATTTCTTGTCGGTTACTAAAGGCGGACACTCGGCGATTGTGTCCACCTCAGGCAACGAAGACTGCCATGTGATTTTGCGTGGTGGTAAAGCGCCTAATTACGACGCGGCAAGCGTGCAGGCTGCTTGTGCTGAGATGGCTAAAGCTGGTCTTGCACAGCGCATCATGGTTGACGCCAGCCACGCGAACAGCAATAAAAAACCAGAAAACCAACCTGCAGTCTGTGATGAAGTCGCCGTACAAATCGCCCAAGGCGATGCACGGATTTTTGGCTTGATGGTTGAAAGTAATCTGGTGGCGGGTCGTCAGGATATCGTTGAGGGTCAAACACTCGTCTACGGCCAAAGCGTGACCGATGGTTGCATTGACTGGCAAAGTTCGGTGGGTGTTCTTGAGCGCCTGGCTGAATCCGTGCGTGCCCGTCGTCGTACTGTGTTGACCAGCGGAAAATAAATACGAACGTAGCGGCTGCACGCCCAACGCGTGCCGCTGCATAGTCCTATCTTGACGAGATTGAACGAATGAACGCTTTGCATACGGCACAAACCCTCAGGCGCCCCTTGCCCGCTGAGATGATCGCAGCGCTTCAAGGCCAGTTCGCCGAGCGCTTTTCAATGGCTAATGCGGTGCGTGATCATCACGGCACAGATGAGTCGCCTTTTCCAACCATGTTGCCCGATGGCGTTGTGTTTGCGCAAAGCACAGAAGAAGTCGTGGTTGTGGTTAAGTTGTGCGCTCAACACAATATCCCGTTGATTCCCTATGGTGCCGGTTCGTCGCTCGAGGGGCATATCTTGGCGATTCAGGGTGGTATCAGTCTTGACCTGACCGCCATGAATAAGATTGTGTCGTTAAACGCTGAAGACCAAACCGTGACCGTTCAGGCAGGGGTCACGCGTAAACAGCTCAACGAACAAATCCGCGATACCGGTCTGTTTTTTCCGATTGATCCGGGCGCCGATGCTTCGCTTGGTGGGATGTCAGCTACACGTGCCTCGGGCACGAACGCTGTGCGTTACGGCACGATGCGCGAAAATGTCGTCTCACTGACGGTCGTCACGGCTGATGGCAAGGTGATTCGCACTGCGCGTCGCGCACGTAAGTCTTCAGCTGGCTACGATCTCACTCGCATCTTTGTGGGCAGCGAGGGCACGCTCGGTGTCATTACCGAAGTGACGGTCAAGCTATACCCACAACCCGAGGCGGTCTCGGCAGCGGTCTGTAATTTTTCGACTGTGCACGAAGCTGTGCAATGCGTGATTCAAACGATTCAAATGGGCGTGCCGATTGCTCGCGTTGAGTTGATGGACGCTTCTGCGGTGATGGCGGGCAATCGATACAGCAAACTGACCCTGCGTGAAACACCTTTACTGTTGTTTGAATTTCACGGTTCAGAGGCCAGTGTTAAAGAGCAGGCCCAAACCGTACAAGAGCTGGCCAAAGAGTGTGGCGGAATGGACTTTGAATGGGCTGAACGCCCTGAAGACCGCAACCGACTTTGGACGGCACGGCACAATGCCTACTTTGCGGGCTTGCAGTTGCGACCTGGCTGCCGATCAAATACCACTGACGTTTGCGTACCGCTCTCTCGCTTAGCCGAAAGCATTGACCTGGCAACTCAAGAGTTGGCGAAGGCTAGCTTTCCGAGCACCATCGTGGGCCACGTCGGGGATGGTAATTTTCACGTATTGATGTTGCTTGATCCAGATAGCCAAGCTGAGTGGGATGAATCTGAAAGAATCAATCATGCGCTTGTCATGCAAGCCATTGAGGCGGATGGTACCTGTACCGGCGAGCACGGTATTGGCTTACACAAGATGCATTTCATGGCGCACGAGCACGGCGAGGATGCCTTGGATTTAATGCGGTCCTTAAAGGCTGCCTTTGATCCAAACAATATACTGAACCCTGGAAAAATGATCGAACCCAGGGGGTAGATCATCCGAGTGCAGTTATACGTTGATTTTCTTCTTGCCCTGAGCGGCGAGTGTTAGCGGAGAGTTTGATGAACGCGGTTTCAGAGCAAACAGTCTTAGCTATGGCAGCGCCAGAGGCTGCGGTCGTCGTCAAGGCGCTCTTACAGGTTTTGCCCGCTCATTGTGTGCTGAGCCGCACAGAAGACACACGCCCCTACGAGTGTGATGGCTTGTCGCTGTATCGCTCTGTGCCAATGGCCGTTGTGCTGCCCGAGACCGAAGCACAAGTGCAAGCCGTGCTGATCACGTGTAAGAAATTGAACGTACCGGTTGTTGCGCGTGGTGCCGGCACAGGTTTGTCAGGTGGTGCGATGCCGCATGCTCAGGGCGTGCTGCTTGGCCTGGCAAAATTTAACCGCATTAAACATATTGATCCTGAGGCAGCGATTGCGGTGGTTGAGCCAGGTGTGCGCAATCTTGCTGTGTCCGAGGCTGTAAGCCCCTTTGGCTTGTATTACGCACCCGATCCCTCAAGTCAGATCGCCTGTTCAATTGGCGGTAACGTGGCTGAAAACTCAGGTGGCGTGCATTGCCTGAAGTACGGCCTGACGGTGCACAACGTCTTGAAAGTACGCATGGTCAGCATGAGTGGCGAGATCATCGAGCTTGGTTCGCTTGCGCCCGACAGTGCAGGGCCCGAGCTGTTGTCTGTATTTGTTGGCTCTGAGGGCATGCTGGGTGTCGTGACTGAAGTGACCCTGCGCTTAACGCCCAAGCCTGCGGTGGCTCAGGTCATTATGGCAAGCTTTGATGATGTCGAAAAAGCCGGTCAGGCTGTTGCACAAATCATCGCCGCCGGGATCATCCCCGCAGGCCTTGAGATGATGGATAAGCAGGCGACCCAAATGGTCGAGCCCTTTGTGAAAGCCGGTTACGACACCGAGGCCGCAGCGATCTTGCTGTGTGAGTCAGATGGCACGGTCGATGAAGTTGCTGACGAAATCATCCGGATGCAACAGGTGTTCGAAAAAGCCGGTGCGACGCGCTTGCAAGTCTCGCAAACCGAGGCCGAGCGTTTACGGTTTTGGGCCGGACGCAAAAATGCCTTTCCGGCTGCGGGCCGTGTTTCGCCCGATTATTACTGTATGGATGGCACCATTCCACGTCGCCAGTTGGGTCGCGTCTTAAATGCGATTCAAGACATGGAAAAACAATTCAACATGCGTTGCGCTAACGTGTTTCACGCGGGCGATGGTAATTTGCATCCGTTGATTTTGTTTGATTCAAATTTTCCTGACGAAGTGCGTCGTGCCGAAGACTTTGGTGCTGCCATTCTTGAACTGTGTGTCGAGGTCGGGGGCACCATCACCGGCGAGCACGGTGTGGGGATGGAAAAAATTAACCAGATGTGTGTGCAGTTTTCACGAGAAGAGCTTGACGCCTTTACTGCCGTCAAGCGTGCCTTCGACCCTGACGGTTTGTTGAACCCTGAAAAGGTCATCCCAACACTGAGGCGTTGCGCAGAGTACGGCAAGATGCATGTGCACGGCGGCGCGTTGGCGTTTCCTGAACTTCCACGCTTTTAGGTCATGATGGATCACGTCATCGCTCAGTTACGCGAGCAAGTGCTCGACGCCGCACGCCAACAGCACACGATCACCATCGAGGGTGGTGGCAGCAAAAGCTTTTACGGCAATCGCGCGCCACAGGCTGCGAGCGCTGGGGTTGCACTGAAGCTCAGTGCCTTGCGTGGCATCGTGAATTATGAACCAACAGAGCTCGTTGTGACCGCTTGGGCTGGCACACCGCTGCAAGAGGTGATTGAGGCGCTGGCGGCTTCATCGCAAGTTCTGGCTTTTGATCCGCCTGCGTTTGGCGCACAGGCCACCCTTGGTGGTTGCGTGGCCGCCGGTCTGTCGGGGCCAGGTCGTTACGCAGGTGGGCCGGTCAAAGATTATGTGCTGGGTACGCAGTTACTCACCGCCAACGGCCAAGTCTTGAAGTTTGGTGGCGAGGTCATGAAAAACGTGGCGGGCTACGATGTTTCGCGCTTGCTCGTGGGCTCGATGGGGATGTTTGGTGCACTGACCCAGGTGTCTGTGAAGGTCGCACCCAAGCCACAAGAAGTTTGCACGCTTGAATTTGATCTTGACGAAGCCGGTGCGTTGGCGCTGTGTCACAGCTGGCGCGCTCAGCCTCTGCCGATTTCTGCGACGGCCTGGCAGGCAACTGCGGGTATTGCCGGGTGCCTAAGCGTTCGTCTGGCGGGTGCCGGTGCGGCCCTTAAAACTGCCAGGCAAAAGATGGGGGGTCAGTTGGTGCCTGAGGTGCAGGCGTCCGAGTATTGGGCAGCCTTGCGCGAGCAGAAGCTTGCCTTTTTTAACGCACCCTCGCTGTGGCGTTTGGCCGTGGCACCTGGCACACCCGCGCTGAACATTGGCCCCACGTTGATCGAGTGGGGCGGCGGTCAGCGCTGGGTTGCGGCAGAGCTTGAGGCGACCACCGTCAGGCGCGTCGCTGAGCAAGCCGGCGGCCACGCCACCTTATTTCGTTTCCCCGCTCAGCATTCCATGCCCGAACAAGGCGTCTTTCATCCCCTGGCGACTAGCGTGTTGGATGTGGTCAAACGACTCAAGCACGAATTTGATCCACAGGGGTTGTTTAACCCCGGCCGCCTAGTACACGGACTCTGACGAGACAGCTATGCAGACAAATCTTGCCGATTGGGCGCGCGTTTCTGAGCTTGGCAAAGAGGCCGACGATATTTTGCGTCGTTGCGTGCATTGTGGTTTTTGTACGGCCACCTGCCCAACCTATCAAGTGCTGGGCGACGAACTCGATAGCCCGCGCGGTCGTATCTATCTGATTAAAGAGCTTCTCGAAGGGCAAGAACCCACTCAGGCGACTCAGCTACATCTTGATCGCTGTCTGACCTGCCGTAATTGCGAAACCACCTGTCCGTCTGGGGTTGAGTACGGTCATTTAATCGACATCGGTCGCAAGATCGTTGAAGAAAAAGTGCCGCGCCCGTTAGCACAGCGACTACAACGCGCTGCGTTACGAAAGGGCTTGAACTCACCCCTGTTTGCACCGGCGTATAAGGTGGGCCAAGCCGTACGCAGTTTGTTACCTGCCAGCCTTCAGAAAAAAGTCATGCAGGCCCGCCCAACAGGCGTGCGTCCCGACACGAGCCGCCACGCCAAGCAGGTGCTGTTGTTAACGGGCTGCGTGCAGCCCACGATGATGCCGACTATTGATGCCGCCACGATTCGTATTCTTGATCGTTTAGGGATCGGCACACAGGTGGCTCAAGGTGCGGGTTGCTGTGGTGCGCTGAATTTTCATTTAGATGATCAAGAGGCTGCGCGCGCGCAGATGCGCTCAAATATTGATGCGTGGCTGCCGTTGATTGAGGCTGGCAAAGTTGAGGCGATTGTCATGAACGCCTCCGGCTGTGGTGCCATGGTGGTTGAGTACGCCCACCATTTGCGGCATGATCCTGTGTACGCAGCCAAGGCGCAAAAGGTTGTGGCACTTGTGCGCGATATTGCAGAGGTGGTTGCGCCCTATGCCGACGCGCTTGCCGCTCAACTTGATCCAATCCGTTTACCTCAGCGGCCAGCGTTTCACCCGCCGTGTACGCTGCAGCACTGGCAAGGTTTACGGCCGCTAAGCGAAACCCTGTTTGCAAAGCTGGGTTTGGCCTTGCAACCGTTTACAGAGACCCACCTTTGCTGCGGCTCCGCGGGGGCGTATTCGGTCTTGCAGCCCGAAATTTCGACCTCGCTACGCGATCGAAAATTATCCCAATTGAGTCAGGCTAAACCAGATTTGGTGTTGTCTTCGAACATTGGCTGTATTGGGCACTTACAAAGCGGCACTGAAATCGCCGTGCGACATTGGGTTGAAGTGGTAGACGCTGCACTTTTGTAACGGCAATAAGCGCAAAATAGGTGCGAAAAAAGCAGTTTTATGTATAAAGTGTCTGAGCCCAAGTATTCGTTGGTATTCTGACGAGCGTCCTTAATCCTAACCTAGAGTTCTATGTCAGCTGGTCTGAATGCGTCAACTATAAGTCGAGATCCGTCTGATGTAGATGATCACGGTGTACGCACAGCCCACTACACAAGGCTTTTGGCGTGTCGTCTGCGTACGATGGGTCACTATGTCGAACAGTTGACGGATCAGTGTATAGAAACGCTTTGTCGGGCTGCGCCCTTGCATGACATTGGCAAAGTGACCATTCCTGACCATATCTTGCTCAAGGAAGACAAGTTAAGCGAAGCAGATTGGCGTATTGTTCAAACACACGCCCAGATGGGCGAGGCGATTTTAAAGGCCACCGCCTCACAAATCCAAAATAATTGTGATGTCTTAAGCGCCGCGATTAGCATCGCGGGCTCGCATCATGAAAAGTGGAACGGCACCGGATACCCGCGCGGACTTAAAGGTGAACAAATCCCTTTGGGTGCACGCATCGTATCGCTTGTTGATATGTACGACGCCTTGGTTTCTTTTAGGGCGTATAAGCGCGGTTGGACCCATCGTGAGGCGTCTGACGAGATCGTGCGCCATCGCGGTCATTCATTCGAGTCAGTTTTGGTAGATGCTTTTTTGGCAGAATCTGAAGCGATTGAGGCGTTCGCGGCCTTACAAAGCGCGAAATCCTTGCAAGGTCGCCCATGGTTAAAAGGCGGCGCGATTCCGTATGAACAATCGCCCGTGCAACAGTCGCTGGTGCGCTTCGAAGAGCGTTTTGAGCAGCTTTTTAAAAACTCGCCGGTTGGCCTGGCAATGATTGACCAACAAACCGGTCAGTTTTTTGAAGTGAATCAGGCGTTGCTGAATTGGACGGGATACACGCGGCAAGAGTTTCTGGCGTTGCGATTCTGGGACATCACTCCACCAGAATATCAGCTTCAAGAGGAGCAACAAATCGAGGACTTGAAGCGAGAAGGACGCTTTGGCCCGAATCAAAAAGAATACATCCGACGGGACGGCACGCGCTTCCCTATTCGCATTAGTGGGTTTAATTTAATCGATGTAGACGGTAAACCCGTTGTTTGGGGCATTATCGAGAACTTGAGCGAGCATCTTGAACGGATCAAACTTGAGAAAAAACTCGCTGATAACGTTGGGCAACTTAAGACACTCGTTCATGCTATCCCAGACGTGGTTTGGTTTAAAGATACCCAAGAGCGTTTTCAATTCTGCAATGCACGGTTTGAAGCTTACTTTGGTGCAACCGAAGAGCAAATTGTTGGGCAAAAGGCAAGCGCTTTCGTCGATAAAGATCGGGCGCAAATGTTTCGCGTCGGCGATCAACTCGCGGTCGAACAGGGCACGTCATACATTACAGAAGAGTGGGTCACGTTTGCCAGTGATGGGCATAGAGAGCTACTCGAGGTCACAAAAAGCCCCGTTTACTCTGAAGACGGCAAGCTGCTGGGGGTCTTGGGTATTGGTCGAGACGTGAGCCGTCGCAGGCAGCTAGAAGAGCAAACCAAAGATCGTGCGTTCTTCGATGGTTTGACCAAACTGCCCAATCGGTATTTGCTTGAAGATCGACTCAAAATCGCGATGAGCAATAGCAAGCGTAACTCGAGTTATTGCGCGTTGATGTTTATGGACTTGGATTCGTTCAAGGGCTTAAACGATCAGCACGGTCACGTGTTGGGTGATGTCGTCTTGCGCGAGGCCGCCTCGCGATTGTTAGGCTGCGTGCGTGAAGTCGATACGGTTGCCCGTTTCGGTGGCGATGAGTTTGTGGTGGTCTTAAATCAGCTGCACAACGATCTTGATTATTCGATCGACACGGCTCGTCGGATCGCCGAAAAAATGCGTGTCGCTTTGGCTGTGCCCTACGTGCTGAAGCGGTCAGCGGGCGAAGAGGCGCCCGAGATGAAGCGTGCGAATCGCAAAGAGCTTTACCCTTCAGATGACGTCGAAATCGTATACCAAGGCGGTACGAGTATTGGGGTTGTAATATTTTTGGGCGACGCGACCGCTCAGCTAGACTTGTTTGCACAGGCCGACAAGGCCATGTACCAGGCCAAAAAATCTGGCGGTAACAAGGTGTGTTTTTATACCGATAGCCAAAACAGCCCCAGCCCAGTGGCTGAGGCCTGAGTTGCTTGACTAGGCGTTTTCAACCGCCTTAACCATATCCTCAATCACTTTCTTAGCATCACCGAACACCATCATGGTTTTGTCCATGTAGAAGAGTTCGTTGTCGAGGCCCGCATAGCCAGAGGCCATCGAGCGCTTGTTAACGATGATGGTTTTGGCCTTGTAGGCTTCTAAGATTGGCATGCCTGCGATGGGCGACTTAGGATCAGTTTTTGCAGCAGGGTTCACCACGTCGTTGGCGCCCAGCACCAGCACCACATCGGTTTGTGCAAATTCGCTGTTGATGTCTTCCATCTCAAACACTTGATCGTAAGGGACTTCGGCTTCGGCCAGCAGCACATTCATGTGACCAGGCATTCGACCGGCCACAGGGTGAATCGCGTACTTCACGATCACGCCGTGTTCGGTGAGTTTTTCAGCCAGTTCTTTCAAGGCATGCTGAGCACGCGCCACCGCCAAGCCATAGCCCGGCACAATCGTCACTGTTTCGGCGTTGGTCAGCAAAAAGGCCGCATCATCAGAGCTACCCGAGCGCACGTTGCGCTGCTCTTGGCCGCCTGCCGCAGCACCGCCATCGCTTGTGCCGCCAAAGCCACCTAGGATCACGTTAAAGAACGAGCGGTTCATAGCCTTACACATGATGTAAGACAGGATCGCGCCAGAAGAACCCACCAACGAGCCCGCGATAATCAGCATTGGGTTGTTGAGTGAAAAACCAATCCCTGCTGCAGCCCAGCCCGAATAGCTGTTGAGCATCGACACCACTACCGGCATGTCTGCACCGCCAATTGGGATGATGATCAGTACACCCAACACAAAGGCGATCACAGTCATGATGACAAAAGGTGTCCAGCTTTG